>CALBRY010000320.1 GCA_937927665.1 uncultured Chloroflexota bacterium | reverse complement strand
AAAAAGCGCTCCGCGATGTCAAAGTTGATGATCGTCAAGCCTATCGGGATGGGTTTAACGCGGCGGTTCACATGATGCGCGAGAATGAAAACATTCCCGATCGCCTGATGCTCGACAGCGACGGGGAACTCATCGAAGAACCGGTGACGGAAAAACGGAAATACCGGTAAGCGATTCAGACTTTGGATGGATTTTAAGAATTGGTGTGGAACAAAGCGGCGGTGCATTTCGTCTTAAGGTGTGTAAGCAGTTCACGAGGTATGGACGCTCATGTCCCTCAAACGCTTTATCCCAACAATCAAGAAATCGCGCGGCACATCAAAGCATCGCTGGAACGCCGCATATGACAGCAATACCGATCTCGCCCGCCGTCTCGGTTTTGACAGCACTTACGATCTGGCGCAGCGGCTCGGCACGACGAACACTTCGCAGTTGATCGCCGACTACGCAGCGCGCAGACGCACACGCCGTTAATCGGCTCATGCAAAGACGCAAATGATCATTGCGCCTTCGCACCCTTGCGTCTTTGCATTGATGTTTTTTGGGCTTTATCGCAGCTTTACGGGGTTTGCCGCCGCGCTTCGAACAGAATCACCCCGGCGGCGATAGCGGCATTCAGGCTTTCGGCGTTCGATTGCATCGGGATATACACCACATGCGTGGCGATCGCCTCTGCTTCGGTGCTTGCGCCGTGTGCTTCGCTGCCGATGATCAGCGCGTATTGTGACCAATCCGCTTGGTCGTAACGCACATCTCCGGTCATATCCGCCAGATAGATCGGCAGATGATGACAATATTCCTCAATCGCATCCCATCCATGTTCCACAACAACCAATCGAAAATGTGCGCCCATCGCAGCGCGCAGCACCTTCGGGTTATATGCATCAACACAGCCGGGAGAAAGAAAAACGGCTTCAATACCCGATGCGGCAGCCGTGCGGAGAATCGTCCCGATATTGCCGGGATCGCGCAGATTATCGAGGATCAAGGCACGGGTGAGCGGAGTCGGCAGTTTGCCCGATGGCATGGGAAACACCGCGACAACGCCTTGCGGCTGTTCGGTATCGCTGACATGGCGAATCACCGAGGCATCCGCCGCGATCACAATCGAACGCGGCACATCAAAATCCAGCGGATCGATCACGTCCGGATCATAGAGAATGAATTCGGCGCGGTGATCATTCGCCAGCGCATCCTGTATCAGCCGCTTGCCTTCAAGCACAATCTTGCGCTCTTTGCGGCGGGTTTTTGCCTGATTTTGCAGGGCGTGGACGAGCTTGACGCGCTCATTCTGGATGCTGGTTAGCATAGGGGGTAAAGGAGTTAAAAGTTAAAAGGCGAAAGTTAAAAGGAGATCGTCTCCACACTTTTAACGTGTCACTTTTAACTTTTAACTGCCCTAAGTTGTCTATTGCTTCGTCGCAGCAAGCTGGACGACTTTGCTGAACGCCTGCGGGTCACGGATGGCGAGGTCAGACAGAACCTTGCGATCCAATTCGACATTCGCCTGCTTCAAGCCATAAATAAAACGGCTGTAGCTCAACCCGTTGAGGTGCGCGCCCGCGTTGATACGCGTGATCCACAAACGGCGCAAATCGCGGCGCTTGCGGCGGCGGTCACGATACGAGTAGAACAGACTTTTGAGCATCGCTTCGTTGGAGCGGCGGAACAGGCGTCCGCGCGTCCCCCACTGACCGGCGGTCAGCTTGAGCACCTTCTTATGACGACGACGGCGGGTAAACCCGGTCTTGACACGCATGGCAAAGCTCCTAACAGATAAAAGCCCGGATCGGCAACTGCTTACGCCGTCCGGGTCAACACGTCTAAAGATGAAGGCAGACGCCGAACCCACTAGCTAGGCGGATGAGTCTTATACCGAGCCAGATAAGGCGCAAGTGTCTTAATGCGGCGGATTGAACGGAAATGCGTGAGCGTGATCGATTTGCTCAGCATATTCTTGGCGCGGAACGACCGACGGCGGCGGAAGTGCGTTTTGCCGCCCTTGGTACGAACGATCAGCCCCGAACCGGTCATGCGAAACCGCTTGGCGGTCGCTTTATGCGTCTTGATCTTGAACTTCTTGCCCACAGTGATCGTACTCCAACGCTGCTATTGCTTCTTCTTTTCCGCCGCAGGGGTCAGGATCATCAGCATCGTGTTGCCTTCCATTTTCGGGGACTGCTCCACGGCGGCGATGTCACTTAAGTCGTTGGCGATTTTCTCAAGCCGTTCGCGCCCAATTTCTGAGTGGGTGATTTCACGTCCGCGAAAACGAATGCGGACACGAACTTTCATCCCCTCCCCCAACCAACGGCGCGCATCTTTGACCTTAAACTGTAAATGATAGTCGTCGGTCTTGGGCAGAAGCTGAATCTCTTTGACTTCAATAACCTTCTGCTGCTTTTTTGCCTTGCGCTCTCGTTTCTGCCGTTCAAATTGGAACTTTCCATAGTCCATAATGCGAACGACAGGCGGTTCGGCGGTCGGTGATACCTCGACGAGATCAAGCCCACGCTCTTCAGCCATTTTAAGGGCGACATTGAGCGGAACGACCATATTCTCGTTCGTGTCGGTAATCAACCGAACTTCACGTGCGCGAATCTGATGATTAATGCGTAGCGACTCTGGCGAACTGATGACCTTATCCTCACGGAAAGAGTAGAATTCCAAAATTGTCACAGCATTTTAGCATGAAGAATCTCTTTAATGCAAGGTAAACTCCCCGATCACGTCCTTCATGTCATGAATTCATCATGCCTTGTCTGTCAGCGTGTGGGTAAGGGCGATCCGGTTGTTGATCGGTCACAGCGATATCCTTTCAACAAACGTCGCGGTTTACGGGTGATTTGGCGACCCACGCATGATCTGCGCGACACGCGGCGCGGCAGAAAACCCGCGCACATCCGAAAGCGCCTGCTCATACATCTCGATCAGTTCGTCGTCCGATCCCTTATAGCGGCGCAGCGTTTGCACCGCGCACATCTCACAGCCGCGCATTGCCCGGTAGCTGTCCGTTTCGCATCCAAGACAGCCGTTCAAGCGGATCATCACCAGCATAAAAGCGAGTGATTCTTCGTGATATTCCGAGCGTGTGAGGACATTTTCGACCAGTACGCGCCATTTTTCCCCGCGCAGTGTCGCCAGAACGGGAATCAGATGATGCGGAAAGAAAAGCTCATTGTTCGCGTACATGCGTAAGTATCCTGCGCTATAATTCGACGGGTAGATCGTTCAGCGTTGAAAGATGTGCAATGAAGCACTCTTTAATCTTATTCAGGATTTTTCCTGTGACAAGCTGTGTCACGCGGTTTCGCATGTGGGTGATATTTCTTATTGCGCTGCTGATTGGTGGATGCAGCGGCGGCGCGGTACAGTTCGCCCCCTCGTCGATACTCGATGCCGATGCGCTGATCCGCTACGAGCACCCCGGCGGCGCGTTTTCGCTGGCAATTCCGCGCGCGTGGGCAATCTACGAGATGAATACCACGCTGCTGGCGTCGGCGGCGCTCACACCGCCAACAGGCACGACTCCCCTACTCTTGTTCGCCGTCGTCAATGCCGAAAATGCGTTTGACGATGTGCAATTTGAGGCGTGGATCACGCGCTACACAAGCGAGCTTCGGCTTGATGCGCGCCATTTTGTCGAACAGGGGCGCGATCGTTTGGCAGATGCAAGCTGGCGAGTCGCCGGATACCGCCGCGCAGTTGAAGGCAATCTTCCCGTTAACCTCTTTTTTCAGCGTGTGGGCACGCTGATCGCTCTGATCGAATACACGCCGCCCAACGTAATCGATCCTGATCTGGCGGTTGCGATCGATCAGATCATC
Organism: uncultured Chloroflexota bacterium; assembly: GCA_937927665.1. GTDB lineage: Bacteria > Chloroflexota > Anaerolineae > Aggregatilineales > Phototrophicaceae > Flexifilum. Next base: position 578 of record CALBRY010000320.1, on the reverse strand, counting down.
AACAGTTTCAGCGTCACTGCCGCAAGTCCGCTCCTGCCAACGTCTGCCGATACTCTGAGCGCCGCCCGTTCCAGTCCGCTGACGGCGATCAATGTGCGGGCATGGACTGCCCTCGATGGCGCGCTGTTCGTGACGGGCGAAGTGGTCAACAACACGCCGGGGGTGATTGCACCTGTACCGATTGATGTGCAGATTCTCACATCGGACGGGAGTCCGCTCACGGGTGCGGCAGATGTCGTGATGGGGTACGGGCTGTTTTCGGGCGGATTCGCGCCGTTCAGCGTACGCTTTGGCGAAGGTCAGCCAGCAGGTGCGGCGGTGTACGGTATTCGAATCGGTGCGGATGGCTGGACACCGGAACCAGCGTCATTTCTGGGGACGAATGACCTCCGCTGGACGGATCAGCTAACGGCGGAGCGTGACGGCAGTTTGTTGATCAGCGGCGAAATCACCAACACGAGCGATCAACAACTGCGTGCGGTGCGCGCTGTCGCAACCGTATTCGACTCCGATGGCGCGGTGATCGCCGCCGGACAAACCGAATATGCAGATGTACCGCTCTCAGCGGGCGAAACACG
>CALBRY010000319.1 GCA_937927665.1 uncultured Chloroflexota bacterium | reverse complement strand
ATTGCGCCTTTGCGTTAGGCTTTTTTGTTCTCTTGTTTTGCCCGTCAGCGTGCCAGCAGATGAATCGCCATCACCACCACCCAAGCATTCAGCAGGATGATGTATGCCCACTCTGTCGTTGGCATCGCCATAATACGCGGCGGATTGCTCGTCAGATCAGGCACAGACCAGCCGTTATTGCCCGTGATGATCATGATGAGCCCGACCACGAGATTAGCGACAGCGGCAAGCACCGGCGCAATCCCAATCCATCCGAGTTCGCGCGGAAAATTCGGCGCATCCGCGAACAGCACATAACCGGAAAACACGCCGACGATGAACGCGCTGATCATGAAGAAGAAGATCGCAAAAATCAGATGAACAGGGCTGCCTTCGGTCGGCTTTCCGCTTGGATAAAACCCGACCAGCGCCCCCGCGATCCCCGATGGAATCGCAACGGTGGTTAAAATTGCCTTGATGGCGTTATCCCCCACTTCGCGCGCGATGCCGAATGACAGCGCCGCGAAGCAAGCCGCGCTCAGGATCATCAATACGTTGAACAATGTATGCTGCGGAGTTGATTCATGCCCAAGCTGTGAAACCATGTGCGTGAGTGGTGAATAATCCCGGTTAAAGGGTTTATTCGTGCGCGTGTTATAGGAAAATGCGGCGACTAACGATGCGATGATGACCATCGCCGCCCCGACGAACCCCGCGATCCATGCAATCGTCACATGAATAGGCATACCTTTTCCCTCCTACTTAACACAGACTTAGAAATGACTGTGTTAAGAGTCCATCATACACAGTTCAGAAATTGCCGCGCGCCGCCAATCCATGTGTATACCCTAAACAAACCTCCTAAAAACGGAACTTTTGCCAGAAGCCCGTCGTATAATTGAGAGATGATCGATTCACCACAAGTTCGGGGGACTCCGAATGCTCCTCAAATACTTCTACGATAAGCCGTTAGCACAGGCATCCTATTTGATCGGCTGTCAGCGTACCCGCGAAGCGGTTGTGATCGACCCGATGCGGAATATCGCGCCTTATCTGCAAGCGGCAGCGGAAGAAGGCTTGACGATTACCCATGTGACCGAAACCCACATCCATGCTGATTTTGTCAGCGGCGTGCGTGAACTCGCGGCGCATACCGGCGCGCGGCTGTTTCTCAGCGCCGAAGGCGGCGCGGATTGGCAGTACGGGTATGGGGACGCGGCGCGCGGCGATCAACACCTCCATGATGGTGATGTTTTTTACGTCGGTAAGGTCGAAGTACGGGCGATGCACACCCCCGGTCACACACCGGAGCATCTTTGTTTTCTCGTCACGGATACCGCCAACGCCGACCGCCCGATGGGTATTTTTACAGGCGATTGCGTATTCGTTGGCGATATGGGACGTCCCGATCTGCTCGAAACAGCGGCGGGTATTGTCGGCGCGAAAGAGATCGGCGCGGCGGGACAGTGGCAAAACGTCCTCAAGTTCCGCGAACTGCCCGATTATCTCCAGCTTTACCCCGGTCACGGCGCAGGGAGCGCATGCGGAAAAGCACTCGGTGCGATCCCGACCTCGACCGTAGGCTATGAAAAAATGTTCAATCCGGCATTTCAGTTCCGCGACGAAGCCTCGTTTGTGCGCTGGCTTCTGGCAGATCAACCGGAGACTCCGCGCTACTTCAAGCAGATGAAGCGCGTCAATCGGGAAGGTCCCGCGTTGATCGATACCCTGCCCACGCCGGAACCGCTCGAAGGGTTTGTCCTCGCTGAGATCGTCAAATCCGGCGCAAATGTCATCGATGCCCGCATGATCGACGAAGTCGGCAGCCTGATCACAGGCGCGATCCGCATCCCACCGGGGACGCAGTTCAACACCTACGCCGGATGGGTAGTCAATTTTGATCAACCCACCTACTTGATCGCCGAACCGGACGCGGTGCGCTCATTGACTGCCGAACTCCGCGCCGTTGGGGTTGATCAGGTGATGGGATACTTCACGCCCGAAGTGGTCGAATCCGCCGAAAAATTCATCGCCCAAACCGATGCCAAAGGCGCGCAAACCTTGATCGATCAGGGAGCGCTGGTGCTCGATGTGCGCGGCGCGAGTGAATTTAGCGAAGGACACATTGACGGCGCGGTGAATATTCCTTATGGCTTGCTCGCCTCCCATGCCGCCGAACTCCCCCGCGAAACGCCCATGATCATTCACTGTCAATCCGGCGCGCGCTCGCTGATCGCCTCCAGCATCCTTGATAAACTTGGCTTCACGAACATGATCAACATGATTGGCGGCTTCGAAGCATGGCAGCGCGCCAATCAAGCTGTCACCCCCTAACCAGTGCCCCGTCTCTAAACCAAGTTTGGAGACGGGGCATTGCGTAATAATCCGTAACACAATACAATTTGTGCTGTGCGTGACTTGGACTTACATGGAACATAGCAAGTCTGCTACTATTGTGTATATGCGGGAGGGAACATAAAAATTGTACAACAAATCAAAATCATAAATAAGTTGTAAAAAATTGTGAGATTTAGTGTTGTTTCAATTCCCACCTCCGAACAAATGGTGTATATTAAACTATGTACTCTAATCATCTACTGGATCGGAATCCTTGCCTAAACGCCTGATCTTTGTCGCTGCCAGCGTGCTGGTAAGCGGAATCTTCCTTGTGATAGCACTGAACGGCGTGCCGTTCGCTGAGGTCATCGATGGGATTCGTCAGGCACAAATTGGATGGGTGATCGTCGGTTTTGGTGGGTTATGGTTGGCGGCAGCGGCGCGCGCTGTTCGCTGGCGTATCTTGATCGGCAGTCAGGTCAGTTTACTTGGATTCTACCATAGTAATAACATGACTAATTTCCTCAACCTTCTGCCGCTGCGCGCCGGAGAAGTCGGTCGTACATTGGCGCTCTCAACACGCTACGGCGTTCCTCTTGTGACTGCCGCCACCAGCGTGATTGTAGAGCGATTAATCGATCTGGTGATGATCATCGTGATGCTTGCGCTCGGTCTGGCAGGTATCGCGGACATTCCGCCAACCATCGCACAAACAAGCCTTCTGTTTGGTGCTGTCGCGGTGGTGGGTCTACTCATTTTGATCGGATTAGCGCGGTTCCCTACCGCAGCGCATCGTATTTTCACCACCCTCGAAACGCGTATCCCGATCCTGCACCGTGTCGGCTTGTTAACACGTCTAGAAGAAATGCTCAATGGATTGGCAATTCTGACCGATCTACGCCGCCTTTTTCTAACGTTGATCTGGTCGATCATTGCGTGGGCAGCATCCGGGCTGGTTGTTTTTCCGCTCATCTTGGCGTTGGGGATTTTCCCGCCGGGGAGCGATGCAATCAATCTGACGCTGCTTACCGTCCCGTTGGTGTCCTTCAGTATCGCTATTCCGGTTTCGGTCGCATCTCTCGGTCCTTGGGAAGGTGCGGTTCGGCTGGCGGGCGATCTACTAGGGGTTGCGCCAACCCAAGCTACAACTCTAGGTTTTCTGTTTCACGGCGTTTCCGCATTTGGCTACGTATTTTTTGGGGTGATCAGTCTTTTGGCGATGGGCATCACGCTGGGCGAAGTTCTCGCGCCGCGCCGCCCGGAGCCGACTGCCGCATCACCGGAACAGGGTTAACATCATGGCATTTAGTGAAACTGCAACCGGGGCAAAGATCTACTACGACGACATCGGTGACGGGTATCCCGTAATTGCCATACATGGGTGGCTGGGAACAGCCCAAACTCATCTCGCTCGTGTGATGGATTGGCTGCGGTTGCGTGGCTACCGGGTACTTGGTCCAACGCGGCGCGGATATGGTGAATCGCTGCCGCGTCCTCGCGAATACCCAGTTGATTTTTATCAGCGGGATGCGCGTGATATGCTGGCGTTCATGGACGAATTGGACATTCAGCAGGCGCATCTAGTCGGTTTCAGTGATGGCGGCGAAGTCGCATTGTGTATGGCAGGCATGCAGCCGCACCGTTTCTCGGCAGTTGCCGCGTGGGGCGCGGTCGGTTCATTCGATCCGGCGCTGCGTCCGCGCATCCAAAGCAACTATCCAGCCAATTGGATGGATGATGAAACCCGCCAGATCAACCATTTGAAAGATCAAGCGTCGGCGGATCGCCTTGTTTTGGGGTGGATCAATGCGGTCAAGCATATGATCGATGCCGGTGGCGATATCAGCCTCAGCATCGCGCACCGCATTACCGCGCCGCTCCTGTTGATGGAAGGCTCATACGATACGCTCAACCCGGAACGGCTGGCGCAGAAATTCGCCGCCCGTGCCGAAAACGGACGTGTCGAAATGTTCCATTGTGGACATGCGATCCACGAGGAAATGTGGGATACGTTCGCAAGGACATTAGGCAGCTTTCTCGAACAAGCTGACGAAGTCCGCGTTCGTTGAGAGCGCTCTCACATTCGATATCGGTTTGACCGCCCCTTCTCCCGTCCTTATCGCATGGGATGAGGAGTAGGGGCAGGTTTTTAGGGAAATATCCCTGAACCTTCGATTATTTCCTGCCACGGCGTGAACACGCAGTCCGCCGCGCGTTTGTGGTTGCGTTTGAGATACGCCTGCACCACGCGATACCCCATCCCATAACCGGCAAAATCCGGCAGATCGATCGCGGGTAGGTTCATATGCGCGGCGATTCGCCCCCCGAAGATATACCCCCGGATCACATCAAATCCGGTCACATGGAGCGCCCGACCGAAAATAGCGCGCATCTCGTCCATGTGACGTTCATCGAATGCCTTTGCATGCAGTCCAACACCCGCATCACCATACAGATCATGCGCGAAGGATTCCGCCAGCCCTTCGACGGTCAAATACTGCCCGACAGTCGCCATCATGATGTTAAACGGCTGCAAACTAAAATGCACGTTGTGATAAAGCTCGTGCGCCGTCGTTCCTTTGAGCAAACCGATCACCGCATCGGATGTGCTGCTCAAGGTGACCATGATATAACCGGGTATCCCGCCGAAACCCGCATAGCCCAGATCCCCCGCCATCACCTTATCGGGATGCATGAGCAAGAGTGCGTAAATCACATCTTGCACATGCAGTCGATCCGCAAGCGGTGCGAATTGTTCCGCCGCTTGATAGAGCGCCGCTGTGGTGATAGCGTGTGCGTCCACTGCGGTTAATCGGTCAGTATGGGCGCGCACGATCTCGCTCACACCGTTATCGAGATCATCCGCCGTGACCATATTGAACTGCTTAAACGCCGCCGTACCTTCTGATCCGAAAATCCGCAGCATCGGCGCAAACGGCGCGGCGATCTCCGTTTCAAAAATCGTTTCCCGCACCGCCGGATCGCGCTCCGCCAGCATCCGCTGGTAAATCTCCAATGTGTTGATGATCGTAAAGTTCATGCTGATGTCCCTTTTTGCTGTGCCTGATACACCGCATCGGCGGCGCGCATAAATTCGAGCGTTTCATCCTCGTAATTGCGGAACGCCGCCGGAATCTGCTGCGGATCGGCATACATCCGCTTGAGCGAGGCTTCAATTTCGGCATCTCCCCGCGTGAACTGGTGCAGGAGATCGGCACGTTCCGCCGCGAGTACCTGCACATCCGGGTGATCTGGCGGTAAATGCTGCACCGCCCGAAACCGTGCGATCAAGCGCTCCCACGCCCGCGTACCCGCCTCCGCCGCGCCGGGATCAAATGTGGTGTATAGATGCGCCAACTGCTGATCGGTGTAATACTGCCGCACCCATTCGACATGCTCCGCCGCCCGTTTGACCGCCAGAATGATTGCGGTGATCTGCTCCCAATTTGCGCCGCCTGTCGCGTCCATGTGCGCTTTGGCGATCTGGATCGCTTGCACCGCGCTTTGTAATTCCTCGATTTGATGCTTCAGCGCCGATTCTTGCGCGTCGAGCGCCTCACGCATATCAAAGCGCGGCGAATCGAGCATTTCGCGGATTTCGTTCAGCGAAAAACCGAGATGCTTCAGCGTGAGTATTTGTTGTAAGCGCAGCAGATCGCGCTGGCGGTATTCGCGCACGCCGAATTCCTCAGCCTTGCGCGTACTCCGGGATCGCGCCCCCTGTTCGCGGATTCCGCCGCGCCGTGCCGCCCGCAGCAGCCCCGCTTGATCGTAATAGTGAAGCGTTCGTACACTCACCCCGGCAAGCTGCGCGAACTCATGTACGGTAAAGGTCTTTTCCATCTTTCAATTGTTCCCGCCCTCATACCATGCCGATGATATTGTCTCACGTTACGTCAGACTCAAGGGGTAAAATAAAACCCGTCCCCTTTTTTGAAAGTAGGGGACGGGCTTTGAGGAACAATCGGCGCGAAACGCCCGACTATTTCAAATCGCTTGGGCGCATTCGCTTCAATCGGCGCGAAACAAGCACAATGCCGAAGGGAACGGTAGCACCCGCGCACACGGTTGACGCGAGCGAATAGAAACAGTTGTAGAGAATTTGAATGCTGGACGCTGGAGGGGTAGACGAAGAATCACAATCGGGGTGTGAATTATTGATCGCGGCGCACCATGCCTCAAGCGAGGCGTAACACCCGCGCACATTCAAGTTGATGGGGAGCGAACAATCGGCCACTTCGGGAGCTTGTGGACTCACAGCAGGCTGACCGCCGTTGCGTGAAATACACTCGCTCATCGAAAACGACTTCATGCCCGGATTTGGCGCGGTATTCCCATTACTGCCGTAAACCGTGAACAGGTCATCCGAATTACGCTGAACAGTCATCCCGCCGCCCGCATCGCGAACTTCGCCCGCTGCCATTCCCATCAGCGTGATCAAGGAGACACTCCCCAATTCCAACCCGCTTGGCACGCCGCGCCAGATATGGAGTTGATCGCCGCTGCAGTAGAGCGTGTAATATTCATCCGCTGCATAGTTCAAGCGTCCATCGGTCGCGCCGCCGCCTGCACCGCCGCCCCCCGTTGATCCGCTCGATCCACCCCCGCACACGATCGGTCCCGCGTTGGTGCTGAATGACTCAGCGATCGATGCAGTTGCCGTGATCGAATCACCGGAAACAGCATCGACAACGAATCCCTGAGACACGGAACCCGACGGATACGCCGAAAGCTGCGCTGAATCAACCAGTGATCCATTCTTGTAAATCTGAACATCGACTGCGGCATCAGTATAAGTGAAATCCACGATTGTGATCGAAATCGATACGTACGTACAGCCGCCTTCAACAAATCCAAAGCTGGTGATACTAAGCCCCCCGGCAGCGAAAATCCCAATTCCGGCAGCAAGGGTAATAACAAGCAGGATGCTTACGATTCGACGCAGCATGACGCTTCCTCTATTCTTCTACGAAAGCAAAGGGATTTTGCATGATTTAGTGTATAGGTGAATATCTTGTCGTGCGTAGCGGAATTGTAAAGATGTTATCCGCGATTGAAAACGTTAATAAAAGTCGTAATCGCGTATTCCGGGGGGAGTGCGTATTTATGCCTTCGGGGGATGCTGTGCGAGATAGCGTTCAATCGCCTCGACCGCGCTGGCGGGGGTTTGTTTATTCAGTACCAGATCATCGGGGTAAATGACGATATTCGGACCCACCGCGCACATACTCAAGCATCGCGCCGTTTCCAATCGAATAGGCGCTGCCGATTCATCTTCATTCGCGGCGCGGATCACCGGCGCGATCGCCTGCTGGATCAATTCGGCGCGGCGTCCCAGACTGCAATATTCACCCATGCACAAGACCACGCGAATTTTGCGCGGTGCATCATTATCCGTCATAGATCCTGCTTCCACTCTCGCATCTATTATCCCACAGGATCAGGGTATACTAACCCCTGTTGATCCGGTCAATCATAGATAGGTTGCTATGTCCGGGAATATCTTCAAACAATCTTTCCGCGTGCGCTCGTATGAATGTGATTTTTACGGGCACGTCAACAACGCTAACTACCTTCGGTATATGCAGCAAGCCGCGACCGATGCTTCCGCCGCGGTCGGCTGGGATGAAGCCCGCTATCAAAGCATCGGGCGTTTGTGGTTGATCCGCGAAACCGACATCGAATATTTGATTCCGCTCCGTCATGGGGATACCGTCGAGATCACGACATGGGCAGCCGATTTTCGCCGTGTCCGATCCACCCGCTATTATGAGCTTCGCAACGGTAAAGGCGAAATGGTCGCCCGCGCCAAAACCGATTGGGTGTACATCAACCTTGCAACAGGTCAGCCCGCCAGCGTTCCGCCGGAAATGATCGCCGATTTTGCCCCGCCCGATCTCGCTTCACCCGGTGATGTGACGCAAACCCTCCCCGTCGCCACCGAGCGCAAGAAATTCCCCGCTGCCCCACCGCCGCCGCCGGGGATATATACCCAGAATCGCCTTGTCGAATGGCGTGACGTTGATCAAGCGCGGCATGTGAACAACGCGACGTATCTCAATTACATGGAAGAAGCCGGTTTCGGTGCAACCCGTCATTTCGGCTGGTCGATGGCGCGTATGACCGCCGAAAACTTCGGCATCGTCGCCCGCCGCATGCAAATCGAGTATCGCTTACAGGCAGTCTTAGCGGAAGAACTCTCTATCAGTACCTATCTTTCCGAAACCCGCCGCTCAACCACTGTCCGCCATTACATTATCACCCGCTCCACCGATGGCGCATTGATCGCACAGGCACGCGGATTGTTCGTGTTCATCAACCCGGAAACCGGCAAGATCGCCCGTCTCCCGCTTCAAATCATGGACGACTTCGCCACCCATATCGCCGATAGGGCGTAATCGAGCACTCCTCACCCCTGCTTGCACGGGGTGAGGAAACTTAGCTTTTTTGCAGATTTTCTACAACACAATCAGTACAATTTAAATTGACATTACTGCACCTCTTTTTTTACCTCTTAAGGAGCGCGTTTATGATCGCCCGCCTTCGCACGCTGATCCTCGTCGCTGTGATCCTG
>CALBRY010000318.1 GCA_937927665.1 uncultured Chloroflexota bacterium | reverse complement strand
GAGAGAAGGGATCCTCCTCTGCGTTCTCTGCGATTTATCCTACTTGTGCGCCGCTTCGATTTCCGGCAGATGTGCCTTGAACCATGCGATCGTCTCCGCGATCGATTGGCGATACGGAGTCGCCGTCATGCCGAAGCGCTTCGTAAATTTGCTGCTGTCGACGATAAACGGCTTGTTGAATTCGTACATCATTTCGATCACCTCGCGCGCCGCCGGAACGAATAAGCCGCCGATTCGCAACATCATCGTGCCCATGCTGCCGATCTTCGGCGTCGTACCCGCTTCCTGAAACACCATCGTGATCAATTCCCGCTGGGTGATCGGCTCGGCGCTCGGCACATGCCACGCCTGACCGAACGCATCATCGTTTTCACCCAGAATGACGAGCGCTTTACCGAAATCGCGGGTATACGTGAACGTGTGCGGCATATCAGGATTTCCCAGACTGCTCACCTGTTTTCCCTTCAGCGCATTGATGAACGTCCGCTCGCCCATGACCATATCCCCCGGTCCGTAAAAGTCCGCGCCGCGTCCGGTGACAACCTGCACGCGCCCTTTTTGATGGGCATCCATCAACTGCTCGGTGAGGCGCGTACGCAGCACGCCTTTACGCTGTGCTGTCGGTTTGTACGGCGTCTGCTCGGTGATCACCGCGCCGTTCGTATCGCCATACATATACAGGTTTTCGACCACGATCAGCTTTGCGCCGATCTTGATCGCGGCATCCAGCACCGCCTGCTGAATCGGCGGGAATTTTTCAATCCATTCGTGATATTCCGGCTGCGCCGCTTGATAAATATGTGTTGCACCCTTGGCGGCTTCGGCGGCACTCCCCGGCTGATACAGATCGGCGGCGCGGAACTCAACCCCTTGCGGCGATCCTGTAGCGAGCGACGGCTTGCCTTTGCGGTTGATCATGCGAATGCGTTTTCCGCGCGCCAAAAGCTCGGTCATGATTGCCGCGCCCATCGGACCTGTGCCGAAAATGACATGTAGTTCATTCGTGTTCGTAGTCATGGTTGAGTCTCCTGTGATGAATGGAATAGACATGCATTGAACTAGGGCGGCGCGAAAACGGCGCTGCCAATCGATAAAGTCCCCGGTTGTGTGTTACCTAAGGGTTTCCGTTATGAGATAAATCGCTCAAGGAACAGGCGAATCGTCATGTCGTACAGGGCATCGGCGGAGATCGCCGACTCGATGTGTCCATCCAAATCGAGCGTGACCACGCTGTGAATCGATGTCCACAAAACCATCGCCGTCGCAATCAATTCGGGCTTAACGCCAAACTGTTGGGCGATAAGCACCGTGTTCGCCAGTGCGTTGGGTGCAAATGCCAGCTTACCCGTAAACGGATGGTGAAAACGCCCTGCCGCGTCTGCTTCTACCAGAACCCGCGTCATCGCCACATGGACGCGTGTCGCCGCCGGAACGGTGATCTCACGCGGGGCGTTGTAGCCGGGGATCGGGTTGCCGTAAATCAACTGAAAATCGACCGGGTAATCCAGCGCGTATTTTCGATACGCCAGACACACCGCCGTTAATCGCCCTTCGTAATCCGTCGGATCGGCTGCGCCCGCGTCCGCTGTTTCCAGTGCATCCGCGACCCCGTTGAACGCATCCACGATCAACGCCGTGATCAAATCGTCAAGCTTCGGAAAGTAGCGATACAGCGCCGGAGCAGTCATATCCATTTCGCGTGCGATTGCCCGCAGCGAAAGTCCTGCTGTTCCTGCCGCCACCATCTGCGCCCGCGCAATTGCTTTTATATGCGCTTTTGTCGCCTCGTGTTCGGCTTCGTCGCGTGTTCTCGGCACTCTCCACCTCGCAATCAGATTACACCGTTTACTTTACAGTGTTTAGTAAACACTGTCAACCATCAGTTTTCAAATAAAAAGGGATGCATTTCGCATCCCTCATGATTATGCCTCGGTTATCAAATTGATGTAGCGCTCGGCTGAACGCTGTACCGCATCATGCCCGCCGGATCGCATGATTTTTCCGTGCCACCCGCCGTAAAGCCGATCAAACGAAACGGGTTGAAGCGCCTCGGCGATCCGCCGCACTTTCGAAGGCGGAAGCGGCAGATAATTCGGATAGCTGTACATGAACGACACATAACGCGAATCGGACGCAAGATAAACCGTATCCGCCGTAAAGATCGCGCCTCTGCCGTCCGCCCCTGCTGACCAATGCAGCACCGTCGATCCGTCAAAATGCCCGCCGCAGCGGATCAGCGAAACATGCGCGTTCAGCCGTTGAGACTCGCCGCTCCAGAAGCGGATCGCCGGAATACGGTTCATCACATGCGCCGCATCCGATTTATGCAGATACACCGGCACACCCCCAAACGCCGCGCTCCATTCACCGATTGAGCTGTAAAAATGCGGGTGCGATACCGCGATCGCGCTGATGCCGCCCAACGCATTGACCGCCTCAATCGTCGCATTATCAATAAAGCTGATGCAGTCCCATAACACATTACCTTCCGGCGTTTGAATCAAATATGCCTGCTGACCGATCGCAAATCCCGGATCGGTGCGGATGCTCGTCAGCCCCGGTTCAAGGTCAGTCAGGATGTTGTGACGGTCTTTCCGGAGATTTTCCAGCGTCGTCCACTGCTGCCCCGCTGGATTAACATATTGGCGCTCATCTTGGCAGATCATACATTGTGACGGGGGTGAATCGCTTTCGGGGTACTGCGTACCGCAGGTGACGCAAATAAATCGTGCCATCGCTTTTCCTCCTCAATCATGCGCTTTTGATTATGATCCCCTCTGCAAAAGAAAGGGGCAGCAGCGTGAGTAAGTGGGTGCAGTGGTGTTCCCCTCGTTCAACACTTATGAACGTGTTGAACGAGGGGTGAAAACGATGTGTTACGTCGTGCTAGACTTCAATCGGCTGTTCTTCACGCGGCTGACCGAGGTAAGCGCGTTCTTTCTCGACAGTCTCCGGTTCCAGTTTGACAAACAACGGCGCGGGTTCGCGGAGCGCCTGCCCCGGCTTCAGTGTCGAAACCGCCCATTTGCCGATCGCCTTAGAACCATCATACACCAACGCCTTATGCGCGCGCGTCTCCTCCTGATATTCGACGATATTCAAATCACCGAACAACTGACCTTCGCCGCCCAGATACTCGTGTACCTGCTGACTGCTAAACGGCAGGAACGGCGCGAGCAGTGTTTTCAGGTTATCGATCACGCGCAGCGTCGTATAGACCACGCGCGCCGCATCCGTCGGATGCTCCTTGATCAGCTTCCACGGTTCCTGTTCGCTCAGGTACGTGTTCGCCTCGCGGACGATGCTCATCGCCGTCGAAAGCGCCTCGCGCAGTTCGACCTTTTCTAATAAGTCGCCGCACACCTTGAATCCGTTCTCCGCCAGTGTGATCAATGCTTCATCACGCGGCGTAAGCGTGCCATATTCGGGGACGCGCCCCTCGTAACGCTTATACGCGAAGCTCAACAGGCGGTTAACCAGATTTCCCCATGCCGCGACAAGCTCATTGTTGACGCGGCTCACGAAGCCATCCCACAGGAAATCGGTATCGCGGGTTTCGGGCGCGACTGCCGCCGTGTAGTAGCGGAGCGCATCCGCCTGATAACGTTCGAGAATATCCGGCAGCCAGATCGCCCAATTGCGGCTTTTGCTGAATTTTTCGCCTTCGATGTTCATGAACTCGTTGGCGGGAACATCATACGGCAGTTGCAAACCGCGCACCCCATCGTTGTAAATCCCATCAATGCCGATCAATTCCGACTGCCAGATGATCGTATGGAAAGGGATGTTGTCCTTCCCGATGAAGTTATAGATGCGTGCATCGGGGTTATACCACCAATCTTTCCACGCATCCGGTTGACCGATGTTCTTCGCCCATTCGATGCTGGCGCTGAAATAGCCGATCACCGCCTCAAACCACACATACAGGCGTTTTTCGTCCCAGCCTTCGAGCGGTACGGGAATCCCCCAGTCAATATCGCGGGTGATCGGGCGACCGCGCAGCCCATCTTCGACAAAGCGGCGGCTGAAACGCACCACCTGAGGACGCCAATGATCAGCATGTGAATCGAGATACTCGATCAACTGGTCGGTGAAGCGGGCGAGATCAAGAAAATAATGCTGAGTCGTCCGCAAGATCAGCTTTTCTTCCGGGTGATTGCGGCTGCGCGGGTTGATCAGCAGCGTTGCATCGAGCAAGTTTCCGCAGGTATCACATTGATCGCCGCGTGCGTTGGGGGCATGACAGATATAACATTCCCCTTCAACATAGCGATCCGGCAGGAAGCGCTTTTCAAGTTCACTGTACAGCAGGGTTTGCTCCTCTTTGTACAGATGACCGCGCTCCAACAGCGTCGTGAAAATATCCTGCGAGACGCGCTGATGCGTCTCCGTATCCGTATGGGTAAACAGATCGTAGCTGATGCCGACCTTCTGCTGGGTGAGCAAAAACCGCTCGTGATAATGCTCGAAGATCGAGCGTGCAGTCACCCCGCGCTTGTCGGCTTCAACGCTGATTGGCGTGCCATGACTATCCGATCCGCTGACCATCAGGACGCGGTTGCCCTTGAGTCGATGATACCGCGCAAAGATATCAGCAGGCAGGTAAGCGCCCGCGAGGTGTCCGACGTGGAGATCGCCGTTGGCGTAGGGCCAAGCGACCGAGACATGAATGATTCTGGGCATACGTTTCGTCCATCCTTCCGTAACAGGGATGATCCTAACAAATCGCGTCAAACAGACAAAATAAAGCCGCCTATCCATTGAGCGGATAGGCGGCTGTTTTCCAAATTTGGGAAACGGCGCTGGGGCGCGTTTAAGCGACCAACCTTCCACTCAACTGGGAAAGGCGGCTCATTCGCATCGAAAAACGCTGTGCAGCATCCGTGTTCATAAGGTCAGTATATCGGTACACTTGAACGTGAGTCAAGCCTCATGCGATACAAACATCACAATCAGGAAACGTGAGCGCGAACCCGAACCACCGCATCAGCAGTTGATTCGGGCGTTCGATTGGCTGGATGCCGTCCGGCGTGTGGTAAATATCATCTTGAATATATCCGCCCTTATCCAGCCGCAGTCGATCGCCTTCCCAAACCGCCGTTTCACTTTCCAGATACACCGCCACAGGCGAAAGCGCCTCCGGCTGCTGGTACACGATCACTGCCCGATTGCCCAACTTCGTCCGCACGACATGATCATGCACATGCACCGTCGTCAGCGGCAAAAATGCGCTTGCATGATCATCCCACATACCCAAGCCAAGCTCAAAACGTGGACGGCGTTTATCCTCCTCAGCGATCGTGCTCAGGATCGTCGTTTCGTTCAAATTCGGTTCGGCGCGCATTTTATCGGCAATTCCGGAGAGTCTTTCCTGATCGCTCGTCAATGCTGCCGTGAAGAACAGCACATCCGGGCGCGTGTGGATTTCGGCGGCGTTCATCTGCCGTGTTGATGCGATCTGCCGCAGTGCCTTTCCTGCGCTTGCGCCGTGCAGCGCCTTTCCGGTGATGTGCTGCCAGTATGTGCCGGTTTCGTCGTCGTAGATTAAGAGCATGCCCTCATAACCGCCGCGCCGCCGAAAATGGAGCGTTTGCCCATCCACCACCGGATCAAATACCATGCCCGTATTACACGCGAGGCAAAACGTCATGATCCACGCGGGTTTTCCCGGAATTTCCCCCTGAATCACGTTATGTACCATCACAATTTCGAGCGGAACCGCGTAGAGCATCCCGTCTGCTTCAAACGTGAGCAGACGGGTATCCGGTGTTAAGTGTCCTGCTTCCAGTGCGCGTTGGAGCGGTGCAGCATCGCTCACTTCCAGCCGTGCGGGATATTTCCGCGAGTCGATGTAATCTTCCAGCATCGCCCGCGAAACGTCGAACGGTTTGCCTTCCGCCATCGATCAGCTCCTGTGCTGCTCAACTGCCGTCAAACCATAGACGCTGGCAAACGCCAGATATTTCGCCGCGCCTCTCCGCCTACCGCGGTCGATACATCCCCATCGCCTCATGCACCAGCGCCATCGTTTCGCGGGCTTCGGCGCGCATCCTTTCCGTTCCCGCGATCAAAATTTCTTCAACCATGCGCGGATTCGCTTCGTATTTAGCGCGGCGTTCGCGGAGCGGCTCAAGGAAGTTATTGATCGCCAGCGCCAGCTTCTTTTTCACTTCCACATCGCCAACCTTGCCCTGACGATAACGTTCTTTCAAATCATCCACTTCAGCGACATTCGGGTTAAACACATCGTGATAGATGAATACAGGGTTGCCTTCAACCGTGCCGGGAATATCGGCGCGGATACGGGCAGGATCGGTGTACATGCCGCGCACCTTGCGATCCACTTCCGCCTTGCTGTCACTGAGCAGAATCGCATTACCGAGCGATTTACTCATCTTACCCAGTCCATCCGTACCGACCAGCGTCGGCACATCGCCGATCAGCGTATCGGGGATCGGGAAAACTTCGCCGTACAGGTTATTAAAACGGCGTGCGATTTCGCGGGTCACTTCCAGATGCGACTCGTTATCTTTGCCCACCGGAACGAGTGTCGCGCGCGGGAGCAGAATATCCGCCGCTTGCAGCACCGGATAACCGAGCAGACCGAGCGGGAGCGAATCGCCGAGGTTCGCGGCTTGTGCCATATCCTTGATGCTCGGCACGCGCTCCAAACGGCTGACCGTGATCATCATTTCGAAGATCAGGTTGAGTTCGTATTCTTCCTGCACCGCGCTTTGTAAGAAAATTGTGCTGATTTCCGGGTCGATTCCGACAGCGAGATAATCGAGCACAATATCCTGAACATTTTCCCGCAGCGCCGCGATATATTCGCGTTCCGGTTTCGTCGTCAGCATATGCAGGTCGGCAACGATGAAGAAACACTCGTATTCATGCTGAAGCCGCACCCGATTTTGCAGCGACCCAACATAATGTCCGAGATGAAGTTTTCCCGTCGGGCGGTCGCCCGTCAGGATACGTTTACGTACAATTTCGGTCATTGTTCCTAAACTTCCTATGGTGTTCATTGAATGCCATGATGTTAGTCGTGCTGCTTAGGATGCGTCAAGACACGACGCTCTAAGCGTGATCCGTGTCTATAATAGAGACGAGATTCAGCACTCTGTTTATTTGAGGAATAAACCGACGATGAGTGCCCCCCGCACCTCATACGCTTACGCCGCTGATCGACCGCCGAACGCACCCGGGATAGGCTGTGCGGTATGGATGGCGGGGCGGTTGTTGATCGCGCTCAGTTTGATCGCTGTACTTATCGTTGGCGGGCACGCCATCCGCCTATTCATCGATCATGCGCGTGTCGCGCTTGCTTATCCGTATCCGCTCAATTACGGCGAAAGCCCGCTGCTTGATCAAGCGGTGCGGCTGGCGGCAGGCGAAAACCTATATCCGGCGGATTTATCGCAGCCCCCCTACACCATCACCAATTACCCGCCTGTTTATCTGTTCGTACAAGTCCCATTCGTGCGCGCCGTTGGTGCGGCGTTCTGGTACGGTCGCCTCATCTCGCTGGTGAGCGGCGCGGCGGCGGCACTCTTGATCGCCGGAATTATCGGCGTCCTATTTCAGGACGGGATCGCGGCGATTGTCGGCGGATTGCTGTTTATCAGCATGCCGTATCTGCTCCATTGGGCATCACTGGCGCGGGTGGATACGCTGGCGTTGGCGCTCAGTCTATCCGGTCTATTCTTGATCGCATGGCATCCCGAAAACCGCTTTATCAATCTGCTCAGCATGATTCTCCTCGCGGCGGCGGCGTATACCCGCCAAACCTATCTGCTTGCCGCGCCGCTTGCCGCGTGCATCTGGTTATGGGGGCGTGTCTCCCCGGTGCGGGCGGTCAGTTTCGCCATCCTGTATGCCGCGCTGATCCTCGGCATCTTTTTACCGCTTCTCGTGGTCACACGCGGCGGTATTTTCTTTCACATCGTCACCGCCAACGTGAACGCGCTCGATTCAACACTGGTCAATTTCTATGTCGATGAGTTTCTCCACTGGCTGCCGATCGCGCTGGCAGGCGGCGCGATCTGGATCATCGGCGGATGGCTGCACAAATCGCGCGCTTGGTGGTTGATCGCCGCCTATCTCCTCGGCGGATTCGCGGTCGCATTCACGATCAGCAAAGTCGGCTCAGATATCAATTACCTGTACGAGTTGATCGCGGGGTTGTCGCTTGCGGCTGGTGCGTTGATCGCGTCGGCGCGGAAAATTCACATCCTCAAAGCGCTCTTGATCGGCGCGGCGGCGGCGCAGATTCTTCTGTTGATCGGCTTGAGCGATGCCAAGTATTACGCGCTCTCGGCGGATCGCATCGAAGATCGGCGCGTGGGGATGGCGCGGCTGTCATCGGTCATCGCCGCCGAAAGCGCGCCCATTCTCGCAGATGAACATGCCGGATTGCTCATACTCGCCGGACGGCGGATCGTTTTGCAGCCCTTCGAGATGACTCAGCTTGCGGCGGCGGGCTTATGGGACGAAACACCCCTGCTCGATGCCATGCGGCGCGGAGAATATCCGCTTGTGTTGATGTATAACCCGATGCGTAACCCTGAATTACGCATGGAGCGTTGGTCGCCCCGCATGCGTCAGGTGATCAACCAGTATTATCGCGCCGAGTTACAGTCTGCCGAAACACTGGTCTATCGCTATTTTGGGGATTAAAGGGCGGAGCAGTCCTCCGCCCGGTTCACGCTCACAATCCCAGCGCTTCGAGCGTTTTCATCGCCGCATTGTGACCGGGAATCCCGCTCACACAGCCGCCGCGCGCCGCCCCCGATCCGCAGACAAACACATTCGCATACGCCGTCTCAACGCCCCACTGCCCCGCCTCATACGGCGATTCGGCAAACAGCCACGTTTGATCGTTGTGGAAAATGTGTCCCTTCGGCATCTGCAAATCAAGTTCGAGATCGACCGCGCTTTTCGCTTCAATGCACGGATTCCCATTCGCATCAACCGCCAAACAGCTTTCGAGCGGTTCAGCAAGGATGCGGTTGATCCCGTCAATGTAATTTCGCAGCGCCGCCGCCCGCGCCGTTTCGTTATCCGCCGCAAACAGGCGATGCGCCGCATTGACGCCGTACAGCGTCAGCGTGTGATAACCCTGTGCCGCAAGTTCAGGCGAAAGAATTGACGGATCGGTCAGCGTGTGACAGTAGATTTCACCGGGGATCGGGTTCGGCATCCGTCCTTCGCTTGCCGCTTGATACGATGCCTGAATATTCGTGTATCCCTCATCCACGTGGAATGTTCCCGCGAACGCCCGCATCGGATCAACGCCTTCAACAGCGAGACGCGGCAGCCGTTTGAGCACCATATTGATCTTGAATGCGGTTCCTTCGTCCGCCGCAATCGGCGCATGACCGGGGATCAAATCCGCCATCACACTGGGCGCGGCGTTGACCAGCGCGTAACGTGCGCTCACCGTGCGAACCTGATCGCCCTGCCGGTATGTGATCGTCACATCACCCGCTGGCGCAATTTCCGTCACTTCAGCATCCGTCACGATCTCCGCGCCAAATTCACGCGCTTTGCGTCCCAATTCGCTCGTTAATCTGCCCATCCCGCCAACCGGGACGCGCCACTCACCCGCAGTATTCCCGATCACATGATAAAGCAGCGTCCGGTTCTGCTTGAGCGATGGATCATGCGGGTGTGACATCACGCAGATCGCCCCATCGGTGTACAGGATTCCGCGCACGGTGTCATCCTGTACGTGCTGCTCGATCCCGACGCCGAGCGGCGTTTCGATCAGCATCTCCCACGCGGCGCGTTCTTCTGGCGTTGTGAACATTGCCCGCATCGCCTCGCGTGTGATCAATGGCTGAGTCATCGTCTCCCATGCTTTTGACGCGAACAAACTCACCTTTTCGTAAAACGCGGTGAATCCCCGGTATTCATCGGCGCTGCCGGTGAACTCGCGGAAACGTTCGGCAGTCGCCGCCGGATCATCGTAAGGAATCAACAGCCCTTTCATCTTGCCGTTGACCGCCGCCGCGCTGAAACTCGCGGTGGGTCGGCGGCGCGGCTCAAGCGCAAGCGCCAAATCCTGCATAATCCGGTACGGGTACATGCTGAGCAGATACGAATAGCGCGAAAGCCGCGCATCAATGCCGGGGAAAACTTGCGCGCTGATCGCCGCACCGCCGATCACGTCTTTACGCTCCAGCACGAGCACGGATGCCCCCGCCCGCGCCAGATACGCCGCCGCCGTCAGACCG
This sequence comes from uncultured Chloroflexota bacterium, assembly GCA_937927665.1. Taxonomy (GTDB): domain Bacteria; phylum Chloroflexota; class Anaerolineae; order Aggregatilineales; family Phototrophicaceae; genus Flexifilum. Next base: position 8,823 of record CALBRY010000318.1, on the reverse strand, counting down.
TTGTGACCTCCGCCTACGATTACCGCGTCGTATGTCGTTTTTAGCGTCATGAGTTTCCCCTTATTGAGTTTATTGGGCGGCGAACATCGGCAGCGTCAGCAGCGCCATCGCCTTTTTCCATTCGGCGCTCGATGCCTCTGCCTTATCGAGAATTTCAAGAATGCGCGGCAGCCCGATGGTGAGCACGAACGGCGGCACTTTCTTGTGAATTTCGATCAAGTGATCCAGATAATCCGGCATGTTCAGGAATCCCAACAGCCAATTGCCAAGTGTGAGCGCCGTCATTCCCTTACCAACATACTGGTGATTATCCCGCAGATAATCGACCAACTCCGGTAGATGAGTTTCGTACAGCGCGCGGATCTGCCGCAAAGAATTGCTGAGAGCGGTGTAATCAAGCGATCTGACTAACTCCCGGTACATCTCTGAGTGTATCAACTGATTCTGGCGAAGTGAAAGCATAGCGCGTGCGTCTTCCACCGAAATACCGATATTGTCCGCAAATAGTTCGGGGTTCAATGCTGTCTCCATGTCGATGATGTGATGATCGTTGTATGTGGATCGATAAACGCTGCGAAACATCATCACTGTATTCAAATTTTGTGTTAAATACCAATAAAGAACTTGAATAAAATTCGGGCTGTTTGTGAAGACCCGTTCTGTCAAATTTTGTTGTAAATCACCTCGCAAACCGTTACTAACGTTAAGGCATTCGTTGTTATTTTCGTGTCAAAATCGATAAAATTCTCGGCAGCGTGTCGCGTGGATCATCGGCTCGGCGATCCGCTGAGAAGTATCGAACATGTGCAGCAGGGAGTTAACATGAAGCGTCGTTTCGCATGGGTCTTCGTCGTTGGATGGGTGCTGCTTTCTGCGTTCACGATCACCGCGCAGTCCGGCACGCAGGTGGTTGAACTTGGCGACGATTATCAAATCGTCGTTCCGGATGATTGGACAATCGAAGAAGGATCCGATGGTTCGCTGAGTTTGATCGGCTTTGGCTGGGGTGCATTCCCGTATCAACCGGATTTGCTCGAATCGCTGGTTGATATCAGCGTAAGTATGGATGGCGTTGAAGTTTTACAAGAATCATTCTCCCTTTATTTCTTTGATCGACCGCCCGCCGCGCGTGATATCGAAACGATGCTGATTGACGGGCGCGACGCCGCGCTTTATGTGACAGAATCCGAAGTCGAGGGCATCACATACGATAATCAACTGTATGCCATCGAACTCAACGATAAATCATGGGGCGTACTCCTCATCGTTGGCGAAGTCGGCTATCTCGATGAAATCGCCGATGAAATCGAAGCCGTGGTGATCTCGTTCAATACCGCCCCACGCGGCGGTAATGGCGCGCTCGGTCAGGGTGGGAGTTCAGGCGGCTCCAGCAGCAGCGGCGGCGGCACCTGCACTGTGGGCGTGACGACACGCGATACAGCGCGTCTGCGCGTCGGTCCGGGCGAAAACCGCACCGCGATCGCCTTCCTTCCAATCGGCGATGGTTACACCGTTAATGGTCGCTTTGTCGATGATGATGGCGGCGTGTGGTATCAACTGAATAAAGACGAAGCCGCTCCCCAGAGCGCCGCCAGCGAAATCTGGGTTTCGGCAGATGAAGTCGATGAAGAAGGCGACTGCGATAACGTCGGCGATACTTCCGCGCCGCCGATCGTGCCCATCGTCCCCGGTGCGCCGCCCGCTGGTGGTGGTGGTTCCGAACCGCCCCCGCCCGGTGTGATCACAGGGGTTGTGCCGCTCGGTGGTTTCTACCGCATCACCTTCTTATCAGCGATGATCGACGCCTCATGTCAGGGGTCGGGGAATGTGCAGTTCCCGGTCGCAGATGCATACGAAGGCAACGCCGCAGCAACGCTCACCGTGTTGGATAACGGGGCGCGGCTGCGCTATGGCAGCGATATCTGGACGCGCGCGGCAGATGGCTCTGCCTTCTACAGCGGCAACCTGACCTTCGCGCCAGGCTCGCCGATCCCCAACGGCATTGTGTACCTCAACGTGATCAGCGCAACCGAACTGCGCGGCACACTCGTGAGCAACTTCGTCATCGATGGAACTCCGTGCAGCGATACGGTGGCGATCTCCGTGCGGCGCGGCTAGTTCCAATTTCCATGAGGTTGTATTCTTGTAGGGACAGGGTTTGCTCTGTCCCTACACATTTACCGTATAAATGCGATAACATCTTTGTGACTTTGTGGTTCAAGTATCGGATCAAATATGCAGCATCTTAAATCCCTTTCGGAGGCGATCGCGCTTTCCGGCAAAGAGGACGCCGTCCGCGCCATCGTCCTTGATGCGATTGCCCCCCACGCTGAAAACATCACCATCGATCCGCTCGGATCGGTGACGGCGCTCAAACGCGGCACAGCCCCGAACCCGCTCCGCGTCATGATCGCCGCCCACATGGATGAAGTCGGCTTAATGGTGATGGGCTTCGAGGGCGACGGGACGATCCGCTTTACCCCCATCGGCGGTGTTGAGGATCGCATTCTACCGGGAAAGCGCGTGCTGGTCGGTGAAAACCGCATCCCCGGCGTGATCAACTGGACGCCGATCCACAAGAACCGGGATCAAAATGTCGTCAAGCTCTCCAACCTCCGTATCGACATCGGCGCAACCAGCAAAGATGAAGCGGCGGGCAAGGTTAAACGCGGCGATCATGTCGCGTTCGTGAGCGAATACGCCGAACTGGGCGAAAATGTGCTGCGCGGCAAAGCCTTTGATGATCGCGTCGGCTGTTCGCACTTGATCGACCTCCTTTCAGGCGATCCCTATCCGGTTGATGTGCTTGCCGCTTTCACCGTACAGGAAGAAATCGGCTTACGTGGGGCGCAGGTCGCCGCACAGACGCTCAAGCCGGATGTCGCCATCATTTTGGAAGGCACAACCGCGAACGACGTTCCCCAGCCAATGGACGAACCGGATGATGAACTCGAACGCAATCCCACCTGCCGTATGGGCGGCGGTCCGGTGATCTCAGCGATCGACCGCAGCATGATCGTCAACCCGCGCCTGTTCCGTCTCGTCAAAGAAACTGCCGAATCGCTCGGCATTCCTTATCAGATCAAGACGATGCCGGGCGGCGGCACCGATGGCGGTATCGTTCACATGAGCAACGGCGGCATTCCCACAGCGGTGATCTCGATGCCATGCCGCTATATTCACAGCCCGATGGCATATCTGGATAAACGGGATTACGCGGCGACGCAAACACTGGTGCGCGGCATTCTGGACGCGCTCTCGAAGTCATGGCGACAGCAATAGGAGACCCAATTTTGAAAGACACAATTCGTAAACTGGTAGAGGCGTGGGGTCCAAGCGGGAGTGAACATCAGGTGCGCGACCTGATCCGCGCAGAAGTTGAGCCTTACGTCGATGATATCCGCGTCGATGGCATGGGTAATCTCCTCTGCCGCGTGGGAACAGGCGAAAAGACTGCCATCATCGCCGCTCACATGGACGAGATCGGCGTCATGACCACCTTTGTGGAGCCGAAAAGCGGTTATCTGCGTTTTACCAATCTCGGCGGCTTGCTGCATTCAACGATGGTTGGCGGACGTGTGCGCTTTGAAGACGGAACGATCGGCGTGATCGGTGTGCATGAGCAGTTCGGCGCATCCCGCACCAGCGTTCCCGAACTGGACGATTTTTTCATCGATGTGAGCGATGGCGAAAACGGAAACAGTCACATCGCCCCCGGTTCTCCGGCGGGATTCTGGCGCACAATGGAAGAACGCGGTTCACGCATCATCGCAAAATCACTCGATGATCGGATCGGCTGCGCGATTGCCATCGAAGCGATCCGCCGCATCAACAAGAAAACCCCGAATACGCTTGTATTCGCCTTCACCGTGCAAGAAGAAGTTGGGCTGCGCGGCGCGAGAACTGCCGCGTTTGGCTTGAATGCCGATGTCGCAATTGCGCTCGATGTGACCGCAACCGGCGATCTCGTCCGCAACAGCAAAATGACGGTGCGCCTCGGGGATGGCGCGGCGATCAAGTATCATGATACCGGGCATGTCGTTCCGCACGCCGTCCGCGAGTGGATGGTCAACCGTGCCGAAAAAGACGGAATCCCGTATCAGCGCGAAATCCTCACACTCGGATCAACCGACGCCGCCGCTATTCAGGTTTCCGGCGCGGGGGTTCCTGCTGGCGCAATCTCGATCCCGTGCCGTTTCCTGCATACCACCAGCGAAACCGTCGATATGCGCGATGTCGAAGCGTGCGTCAAGCTGTTGGTCGGCTTAACATCAAACGCGATTTCGTTGTAACAGCATCATAACCGGGCGATCCTGACCGGATCGCCCATTTGTCACCGACAGCGCATTCAGTGACAAATATCCTTAAGAATCCGAGTTTTCCATCCTGTCAAACCTCTATAATCATGACGGGTGTAACATCTGGCGCGATTGTTTGGAAATTTGTACTTGTCTATCACCGTGCCTTATGTTTCACTTGAGGGTGATTCGCTCGAATTGGACACCCCATTTATGTCTGCTTCTGAAGGTCGTCGTACCCGCGCTCAAGATTTTGCGCTTCTCGCGCAAGTATCTCAGATGCTTACCTCGTTTGATCGAGATCATCTGTTGGAGCGAGTGATTGAAGTTAGCGCCACCGCGCTTGCCGCCGATCGCGCCAGCCTGCTCATCCCACCAGAAGCACAGGGAGAGTGGACGAATTTAGTCATTGTTCACGAAGCGGGCAAAGCAATTGACCGGATCAACGGTGAGGAATCGGTCAAGATCGCGCGCCGCGTATTGGATCGTGGGCTTGCGGGTTGGGTGCTGCGGAACAAAGCTGGCACGGTCATCATGGACACCGAAAAAGATGATCGCTGGCACACATTCCCGGATAGCACCTCCAAAGCGCGATCCGCACTGTGCGTCCCCTTCTTGCTGACCGACCGTGTAATCGCCGCGCTCACCTTGCTGCACACACAACCGGGGCATTTCACCGAAGAAGATCTCCAGTTGATGACGATCATCGCCAATCAGTCTACGATCGCCATCCGCAACGCCCAACTTTTTAATAAGATGCTCCAACAGCGCCGCCAGCTCGAAGCGGTGCTGCGTGCCATCCCCGATTTTCTGCTCGTCCTGGACGAAACCGGGCATATTCTGCTCGTCAACGACGAAGCCGCCCGCATGTTGGACGAAGAAGGCGATCCCGAAAACCTGATCGGGAAACCCTTCCAGACGTTAGCGCACCTTGATACGGCGCTCACCCAGATTGGCGAAATCACATCCGCCCGCGCCCGCGTCGGTCAAAACTGGTCATTCGAAGTCCGCTCCGAACAGCAGCGTAAAGATTATCTCGCGTCGGTATCGGTGTGGTTTAGCTCCCTGCTGGTCAATGATCGAGCCGGTTATGTCGTGATCATGCGCGATATCACCACCATGCGCGATCTTGCCCGCTTCAAAGATGAGATGCTGCGGCTCGCCTCGCACGATTTGCGCTCTCCGCTGGCATTGATCGTCGGCTACGTCAACCTCATCGCGCTCGATACGCAGGACAAACCGGAGCTTCAAGAATATCTCCAGATTGTCGAGCGCTCGACGAGCAAAATGCGCGGCTTACTCGATGACCTGCTGCGCGTCGAGCAAATTCGCACCTCGCCGCTGGAACTTCACCAGCAGGTCGATTATCGCGGCTTGATCGGGCAGGTGCTCAACGATGTCCGCCCATTGGTCGATAAGAAAAAGCAGGAACTCACCGCCGATTTACGCCTTGATGATCTGCAAGGCATCCGCGTGAACCCGTTCCTGATCCGCGAAGCGATGGAAAATCTGATCAGCAACGCGGTCAAGTACACCCCCGAAGGCGGCACGATCCGCGTAAAGAGTTACTGTCAGGGCGACCGCCTCTATTTCATTGTGATCGATTCAGGGGTAGGTATCCCGCGTGATATGATCCCGCGCTTATTTCAGTCGTTCTTCCGCGTGCGCCAACCGGGAACGGAAGGCGTCGAGGGACGCGGCTTAGGTTTGAGCTTGGTCAAGACGATCGTCGAACGGCATCAGGGCGAAGTATGGGTTGAAAGTGAACCCGATCGCGGCTCAACGTTCGGCTTCTGGATTCCGATCTAACACAAAGGCGCGTTTTCTTGCTTCTTCGCGCCTTTGCGTGAACACCCTTACTGATCGAGCATCGCGTAAGCATTCGCGGCATATTCGCGCGCCGTCCCGCTGATCAACGCTTGATCGGGCAGTTTATCGCCCAATGCGTCGCGCTCATCCTCAATCCGTTCTTTCACGCGCTTAAGCTCGCGGCTTCCCGGCTCGACTTCGAGCGCACCATCGATCAACAAATCAGCGATCGAAAGATGGCGCGGGCTTTCAACCAGCAGTCGCGCCAGATCGAGCGTCGTGCCGATCACGTTCTGCTTATCGTTGGCGATATACGCCAGATGCAGCGCCTGACGATAGCGCATCACCGCTTGACCTAACTGCCGTGCCTGAACTGCCGCATAACCGAGATTGCTCAGTTGGAGCAGTTCTTCTTCTTTGTCTTTCACCTCGCGGGCGATGTGCAGCGCGCTCGTGTGGAAGTTGATCGCCTCCGTCCACCGTTCGAGATCGCTGTTCGCCGCGCCAAGTCCGCCCAGTACACGCCCTTCGTAATCGCGGCGTCCCTGCTTGCGGAAAAGCGTCAGCGCTTCTTCCCACATCTTGATCGCCTGCTCCGGTTCGCTGTCATCCAGATGCGCGTAACCGAGTTTGTAAAGCAGCAGCGCTTCACTCGCAGAATCGCCCGCTGTGCGCGCCACATCAATCCCACGCTGATACGCCCGCGCCGCGTCTTTGTTTTCGCCCAGTTCTTGACGCGCATCCCCCAGAATTGTCAGCAGCTTGATCTGAAGTGCGTCATCGCCCAATTTATCCGCGACATTCGCGCCGCGCGCCGAATATAGCGCCGCCGCTTGCGGATTATCCGTATCAAGCGTCAGTGACGAAAGATGATGCAGAGCCTCCAGCATCGCCGGATCGTCGTTGATATTTTCCAGCACCGAAAGTGCTTCGCTGTAGGTAGCGATCGCTTCAATCGCGTGGTCACGTTCGCGTTGAAGTCCGCCGAGCCGTACCAACGCCTCCGCCTGAGTTTTGCGGTCGCCCGCCGCTTTCGCCTGATTGATCTGAAGCCGGATTTGCTGGAATTCGTCCAGCGGCACGACTTCGACGATTTCGGATTCGTCCTCAAAATCGTCAAGCACCGCGTTCGGCAGATCTTCCGAGTCTTCATCTTCGTCTTCATCGTCCGCCATCAAAATACGCGGACGCGGCGTGATCACATCAAAATCATCGGTCGGCGCGCGTAAGATCGCCGGAATATCGTCTTCATCGTCAAGATCGTCATCGTCTGCCGTGATGTCATCGAACGGAAGTGCTTCCAGTTCTTCGGATTCTTCAAATTCTTCCGGCGTTTCGTCGACATCAATCGATTCGTCGAGTTCTTCATCCAACTCATCGTAATCATCCCCCACCAGCACCGCTTTAGCGGGTGCAGGCGGCGGCTCAGCCGGTGGTGCTGTCACGGGCGGCGGAGCGCTGCCCGTATACGCCGGGAATGCCGTTGTTTGGCTGGCAGCGAATCGGCGCAGGGTACGCAGTTCATTCACGTAACCGCCAGCACTGACGAAATCACCTTGCATCAGCGCCATCGCCAAACCGTTTGCCGTCTCACGGTCGCCCGCATCCGATGCGGCTTTTGCCACAGCAAGGATCGTGTTGAGTTCGGCGGCGAGTTTCAGATGGGTATCTGCCCCGCCCGATCCATATTTGCGGGCATACGTCAAAACCGCCGCCCGCGCTTTCGCTTGCAGCGTTTCGAGTTGGTTTGCGCCGCGCAAAATCGGCTGCATAAATTGATACGTAACCGGGTGCAGTTGATAATGACGCATGCCGTACTGCTCGGTGATGATCACCAGACGGCGCGCGTTCAACATATTCATCGCCCCCGCGATTGCTTCGGCGGGTGCGTTTGCCATCAAACTGAGCATTTCAGCAGTAGCGCCGCTTCGTGGAGCCGCCCCTAATACCAGCAGCAACCCCTGTAGCGCCTTATTCAGCCCGCGCCACACCGCCGCCAGCGCTTTGTAATTCGAAGGCAGCGACGCTTCACCGGGCAGTAATGCGCGGAAATCCGCCGATGTGCCGCCCGTCGATTTGACCGTCAATGCGGCAAGCACGATCGCCAGCGGCGTATAACCCAACTGTGCCACCAGTTCAAGCGCTTCATCCTCTGGTTTTTCTGCCGTTTGGCGGAACAAAGAAAGCGCGCTTTGCGGTTCAAGGGGATTGAGTGGAAATTTCGTCCATTCGCCGTCAAGATCGGTTTCGCTGATGATCAGCACGGGCACCCCGGCGGCACAGCGCGTCACAAATTCGTTTGCGACTTCTGCGTCGATAGAGCCATCCAGCACGATCAGCGGCTTTTCGCGGCTCAACGTCGTTGCAATCGCGCCAACAAACGCCGTCGGCGTTTCAGAGCTTGTCACGTTCTCCATCTGATACGCGCGCCCAATCCGCGCCAACAGATCGCCGAGGCTGGGCGTATCGATGTTCAACCATAACGCACCCCCGGGAAGTTCGGTGTAAGCGTTGGCGAGTTTGGCGGCGACTGCCGTTTTACCCACCCCCGCCGCACCGTGCAGCAGGACTGCGCGGTTCTCTTTCAGATGGGTGTAAACCCGCGCCAACGTCGTATCCCGCCCGATCAGCTTAGGCGGGGCATCGACGGGCAGCGCCCCGGCTTGATGAAGTGGAGCTTCGTAAGAGGTCACGTCCGCCATCTTCCCCTACTCGC
>CALBRY010000317.1 GCA_937927665.1 uncultured Chloroflexota bacterium | reverse complement strand
AATCTGTTCTGGGGCTTGCGGCGCATGATGACGCGCCTTCAAGAACTAATGGGTCTTCCACTCGATCAAATCCGCTCGGCGCTCCTCGCAGAAGCACAGGCGATCGCCGACGAAGATGTTCAGACGAATCAGACCATGGGGGCAAACGGTGCGGAATTAATCCCCCAGAATGCGACAATTTACCACCACTGCAACACCGGTGCGCTGGCAACGGTCGATTGGGGTACGGCGCTCGGTGTGATCCGCTCCGCGCACGAGCAGGGGAAAAACCCGTTCGTGCTGGTTGATGAGACGCGCCCACGCTTACAGGGCGCACGGCTGACCAGTTGGGAACTCATGCGCTGGGGAATTAATCATCAGATTGTGGTGGACGGCGCGAGTGGACACTACATGCGAACACGCGGTGTCGATCTGTGCATCGTCGGAGCAGATCGTATCGCCGCCAATGGAGATACCGCAAACAAGATTGGCACTTATAATCTGGCGTTGGCAGCACACGCGCATCATGTTCCGTTTTATGTCGCCGCCCCATTCTCGACCGTTGACCTAAGCTTGGCAAACGGCGATCTGATTCCGATTGAGGAACGCGGCGACGATGAAGTGCTGTGTATTGGTTCAGAAAGAATCGCGCCGGAAGGGGCGAAAGCGGGCAATCCGGCTTTTGATGTCACGCCGAATGCATACATCACTGCCATAATCACAGAATATGGGGTGATCCGTCCCCCCTTCGAGGAGCGGCTGCGCGCAATTGCCGACGCACGCCGCTAGATTGGAGCCTCCGCTATGCGCGGCGAACTTGTGGCAGTTGACTTGGAAACGACCGGCTTTGACCCTGCCGGAGATAAAATTATCGAAATCGGCGCGGTGCGAATGATCGATGGCGTGATCGTCGATGAATTTGCCACCCTGATCAACCCTGAGCGTCCGATTCCCGCAAACATCACGACACTCACCGGCATTCGCAACGAAGATGTCTACAACGCGCCGGGGATCGCAACGGTGCTTCCCAGTTTGAAAGCGTTTGTCGGCAAAGCGCCATGGATGGCGCATAACATCAGCTTCGACGCTAGTTTCTTGTATCGCCAAGGCATCTTGCAACCGAATCCGCGCATCGACACATATGAATTAGCATCGGTGCTGCTGCCGCGCGCGGCACGGTATAACCTCACCAGCCTGACCAGTGCATTCGCAATTGATATTGGCACAGCGCACCGGGCGCTGTTTGATGCCCGCGCAACGGCGCTCCTCTACTGGCAGTTATGGAATCGTCTGCTGACGCTGCCAGTGGCAGTGATCCGCGAGATCACAGAACTCGCCGCTGATTTAAGTTGGGATGCAAAAGGTGTTTTTGAGGCGGCAATCCGTGAGCGTGCAGCAGAGCCGCTGCGTCTCCCGCCATCTGTATTTGAGTTATTCGGGGAAAACCCTGTACTTGATGCACCCGCTGTCGAACACGCCGCGCCGCCTCAGCCAATCGCGCCTATTGAAATTGATGCAGCGCTTGGCGATTCTGGCGCGCTCGCATCTGCCATGCAGGGATACGAGTATCGACCGCAGCAGATCAAGATGGCGCATGCCGTCGCAGAAGCATTTAACGAAGACAAACACGCTCTAATCGAAGCGGGCACGGGTACGGGAAAGTCTGTTGCATATCTCGTCCCGGCGATTCTGTGGGCGATGCGCACGGGTGAGCGTGTCGTAATCAGCACCAACACGATCAACTTGCAGGATCAGCTTCTTGAAAAAGACATTCCGGCGCTCGCCGCTGCGATGAATCTTCCTGTTCGCGTGACCGCGCTCAAAGGACGCAGTAATTACCTGTGTCCACGCCGACTCGCAAGTGCGCGCCGCCGTCGTGCTACCAGCATCGACGAACTGAGAATGATCGCCAAAATTCTGGTGTGGCTGCTCGAAAGTAAGAGCGGTGACAAAGGCGAAATCAGCTTGCGCGGCGGTGACGAACAAATGACTTGGAGCCGTCTGAGCGCTGAGGATGAAGGCTGCTCTCCCGATCGCTGCCGTACCCAGATGGGCGGAATCTGCCCGTTCTACCGCGCCCGCAAAGCGAGTGAGACGGCGCATCTAGTCGTCGTCAATCATGCGCTGTTGATCAGCGATGCGGTATCGGATAATCGGGTGATCCCGGATTATCAATATCTCGTGATTGACGAAGCGCATCATCTGGAAGAAGCGACGACAAGCGGCTTGAGCCTGCGTATTGACGAAGGCGCGCTCAAGCGCCGGTTGGCAGATTTAGGCACGACGCGGCGCGGTCTGCTTGGAGCGGTCTTGACGGCAGTGCGCTCTGCTGCGCCGGAAAAAGATGCGCGCAAGCTCGAACTTGGGATCGAAACGATTGCCGATGCGGTACGCGCGATGGATGCTCACCTAACCGGGCTGTTTACCGCCATCCGCGCCCTTGTTCATGATGCCGGTGTTCCTACCAGCGATACCATGAATCAGCTTCGCGTCGTCGATCCGGTACGCCGCCGCGCAACCTTCACTCAAGTTCAAACGACGTGGACAACGGTTGCAGAATTTTTTGATGCCATCAGCGAAGCGATGCGACAGCTCACCCGCGCGTTGGGCAAGCTCGAACCGCTGCATATCCCAGATCATGCGGATTTGTTGAGTGCGGTCGAAAATACCGGACGGTATCTGGCGGATGCGCAAGCGCAGCTGCATTCCTTCTTCACCACGCCTGATGCGAACACGATTTACTGGATTGCCGCTTCAAGTGACGGTGATTATGTTGGGTTGAACACCGCGCCGCTGCACGTCGGCAAACTGGTCACAGAGCATCTGTGGAGCGCTAAAAAATCGGTGGTGATGACGAGTGCTACCCTCCAGACAAATCGCAGTTTCGATTTCCTGAAGGATCGGCTTGGTGCGGAACACGTCACAACGATGGAAGTCGGATCGCCGTTTAACTACCGCGATTCCACGCTCGTTTTTGTGCCGAACGATATGCCCGAACCGAACGACAAAGCACGTTATCAACAGGCTGTCGAACGCGGAATTATCGAATTGGCGGCGGCGCTCGGTGGCAGGGTGATGGTTCTATTCACCAGCTACGCCCAACTTCGGCAAACGGCTCAGGCGATCACACCCCGGCTTGCGCTCGGAAATATCGTCATCTTTGATCAAAGCGACGGAAGCAGCCGCCAAGCGCTTCTTGAAGGGTTCAAAAACACGCCGCGCGCGATCCTGCTCGGAACGCGATCATTCTGGGAAGGCGTCGATATTCCCGGTGAGGCACTGAGTGCGCTTGTGATCGTGCGGCTGCCATTCACCGCACCGAATGAACCTATTTTTGCGGCACGTTCGGAAATGTACACGGACTCGTTTAACACCTTTGCTCTACCCGATGCGATTCTGCGCTTCCGGCAGGGTTTTGGACGATTGATCCGCACCAGTACCGATCGCGGCATCGTGGCGATCTTTGATAATCGGGTGATCACCAAAGGCTATGGTGAAAGCTTCTTAACCGCTCTGCCAGATGCAGCGGTTATGCGCGCGCCGCTGGCAACTTTGCCGACTGCCGCAGCGGATTGGCTGACGAAACGGTAACAGAATCCGTACCGAAGCCGAATCAGTTAACCTATATTGCGCGGCACGCTTTCATGCTAGGATTGGCAAGAAATCATGAGGTGACAGGGGTTATGCGTACACCTGCGGGCAAAGAATGCCGCTTTTACTATCAAGATTTCCATCGGGGAAAGAGTACTCAAGAATGCCGACTGGTGCTGGGGAACACAGAATCGCTTCCCTGGAAACCATCTGACTGCTCCCGCTGTCCAATCCCGGATATCTTGAACGCCAACAGCAGCCCAAATATGGAATTGGCGCTTACCATTCGTCCTGCACTGCTTGGATTAGGGCGCAAAATGGAAGTCCATGCCACCTGCTTGAAGCACATGCATACCATTGATGATCCATATGTCGGCTGCCCGCGCTGCAATGAGGAGCGACCGGGACTCGATGTTTTTTGGAAAGCGCTTGAAAGTGATGATGCCGACCCGCCAAAGGAGTAGCGCATGGTATCCCCCTTAGATGAGGCATCACCGCTTCCGACTGCTCCAACCTCATCAACATTGAGCGTCGATGACGTGGTTCAACTCCGTGCCGAAATGGAAATGCTGCGTGCTGAAAACGCGCGTTTGCGTGAACAACTCGCACACCAGCAGCGCCTTGAAAGCGAGCTCGATCTCCTTCGCAACGCCATCTTGAACAACGTCTCCCACGAGATGAAAACGCCGCTTCTGCATGTCAAAGCAGCAGTCGCAAACTTGAAAGAAGAATTCGGCGAAAACCGCCTGATCGAATATGCAACTACTGCTACTGCCCGCCTTGAAGGAATCATCCGAAACATCACCCTGTTGGCGGGCAGCATGGAGATCAAGTGTGTGCCTTCGCCGCTGCGCGCATCGCTTGATCAAGCGATGCGGAGTTTACGCCGCAGTTGGGCGCACAAAGATCACGTGGATCGCGTGCGGATTCTGATCGAGGATGATCTGCCACCCGTGATGATGGACGCTCAAGCGATTGGAACGGTACTTCAGCTTTTGATCGATAATGCGCTCAAATTCAGCGAAGATCCGCTTCCGGTTGAAGTACGTCTTGTACGCGCCAAAAACGCGGCGCGCATCGAAATATGCGATTACGGCATCGGCATCGCAGAGGATCAGGTCGAGCGTATTTTTGAGCCTTTTTATCAAATAGACAGCAGTTCGACCCGACGCTTTAGCGGTGCAGGAATAGGTCTAGCGATTGTCCGTTTGATCCTTGAGCGGCACAAAGTCGATATTCATGTGAAAAGTAAACCGGGGAAAGGCAGTACATTTGTGTTCACACTCATGTATGCCCCCGATTTTTAGGGGATGAAAGAAGATTATAGGATACCATGCCGTCTGAATGATTGACAGTCGATTTCATTCAGCGTTAAAATGGTTCACAACGTTCAGATTGTTCTAAATTTAACAAACGCTTTCTTGTGGTTTAATTTGTGTACAGGTTTAGCGAGATAGGGGCTTCAATGACGCTGACGGGTGAAAAAATGTTCAGCGCTGCGGTGACGGCGGCGCAGGAAACCGAGACGAAAACCGCCCCGGCGGATATTCTCAATATGGCGATGAATGCAGTCGAAGCGCGGATGGATGAGATCGTCAACTGTGACGTTAGCACGCTGCGCGATGCAAGCCGCCATATTCTCAGCGCGGGAGGAAAACGCATTCGCCCACGCTTGATGCTCTTAAGCTATCTCGCGAACGGCGGCGATCCATCAGCCATCATGAGTATAGTCTCGCCCGCGGCGGCGATTGAATTGGTGCACACAGCCAGCGTCGTCCATGACGATATCAACGATCACGGTGTCGTGCGGCGCGGTCGCCCCTCTGTCAATGCGATCTGGGGTCGCACGTTTGCCCTACTGACAGGTGATTTCTTGTTCACCAAAGTTTACGAGTTAATGGCTCCCTACGGCGATCTCAATGTGCCGTTGTCCTATGCGACGGTCGCACTGGTTGAAGGTGAAACACTTCAGGCACAGGCGGTCAAGGAAAACAACTTCACCCGCGAAATTTACACGCGCATCATTGGAAAGAAGACAGCGGCGTTGTTTGGCGCGGCAGCAAAAATGGGCGCAATCATGGCAGGCGCAGCAGAAGCGACCATTGAAATGATGTATGAGTTTGGCTTCAACATCGGGCTAGCATTTCAGATCGTCGATGATGTGCTTGATATCATCGGTGATGAGGAACAGCTCGGCAAGACGAGCGGAATTGATCTCGCACAGGGGCGCGGCTTTGCGGCGGCGTACCAACCGGAAGAAGGCAGTATCGCGGCGGTTGATGCGGCTGACCCGATGGCGTCGATCAAACGGCGTGTTTTGCAGGGGGATGCGCTCGAAGAAGCGCGGCATCAATCACAAACGTTGGTAGCGATGGCGATCAGCCAACTCGACATGCTTGCAGATTCACCATTCAAAGATGGGTTAACCGATCTGGCGCATCTGGTCATCGAACGCCAGTTTTAAGTATGACACAAAACACTGGAGTACTGAGGTCTGTTACTCAGTACTCCCGTCTTAAAGGCGCGAGATTTCGCCTCACCGAATGAACATCGCATCCCCAAACGAGAAAAAGCGATACCCCTCCCGTTTGGCAGTTTCATAAGCTGCCATCACTTGATCACGCCCTGCGAAAGCGCTGATCATCATCAGAAGCGACGATTTCGGGAGGTGGAAATTGGTGATCATCGCATCGACCACGCGCCAGCGATACCCCGGATAGATAAACAAGTTGGTGTCCGCATCAAATGCTGTGACAGGGCGCCAAGGGCAGGCATTCACGGGTTGATACGGATCACCGGGATCGCCGCCTTCGCTGAGGATACCCGCCGTTTCAATGGTGCGCGCCGCCGTTGTTCCGACAGCGATTACCCGTCCGCCTGCGAGCTTCGTATCATTGATGATCCGCGCATCATCCGGTCGAAGTACCGCATGTTCGCTGTGGATTTTGTACTCGGTGATCTGTTCAACATTGACAGGCTTAAACGTCCCTAACCCAACATGCAGTGTGCATTCGGCTAATCGGACACCCTTTTCACGCAGCGCGATCAAGAGATCCGGAGTAAAGTGCAGTCCCGCGGTTGGTGCAGCGGCGGAGCCAGTGAGCTTACTGTATACGGTTTGGTAGCGTTCAGGGTCGATCAGCGGCGTATGGATATACGGCGGAAGCGGCACTTCGCCGATTCCATCCAGATAATCGTTTATTGGTTCGCTGAACTGGATCACACGCTCCGATTCTTCCAATTCCTCGACCACATGTGCGGAAACGCCTGTTTCACCGAAACGCAGTTCCGTCCCGGTGATTACGCGGCGTCCACCAACCAGCACATGCCAGCGCGTCTCATCGAATTGGCGCAGCAGAAGCACTTCGACCGCGCCGCCTGTCTCCGCCTTAGTCGCGTGCAATCGTGCCGGAATCACCCGCGTGTTGTTGAGAACCAACACATCCGGCGGCTGAATCATATCGAGAATGTCACGAAATACGTGATGCCCAATCGTGCCGTCGGTACGGTCGAGCGTCATCAATCGTGATGAATCACGCGGTTCGACGGGCGTCTGCGCGATAAACTCATCTGGCAAACTGTAATCGAACTCGCTCAGAGTAAGCTGCGTCAATGGAGTGCCTCGTTAGAAAAGTGGAGTCTGAGTCGTGCCGTTTTGATTGGACGGGTACGATCTGCCAATGTGCTCATAGGCGCGCGCGGTGGCTTCACGCCCGCGTGGGGTACGCTTCAAGAAACCAAGCTGAATCAAGAAGGGTTCGTATACATCTTCGATCGTGCCTTGATCTTCGCTGATCGATGCGGAAATCGTCGGCAGCCCAACCGGACCCCCGCCGTAGCTGTCGATAATGGTATGCAAGATGCGGCGGTCAACCTCATCCAACCCCAGATAATCGATCTGGAGCAGTTCCAGCGCTTCCCCTGCTACCGGACCCGTAATTACGCCCTCCGCGCGCGTCTGAGCATAGTCGCGCACGCGGCGCAGTAAACGCAGCGCGATACGCGGTGTGCCACGGGAGCGGCGCGCAATTTCGCTCGTTCCTTCGGGGCGAACTTCGACATTAAGCATCGCGGCAGCACGCACGATGATATGTTCCAGCGCTTTTTGATCGTAAAAATCCAGACGGAGATGCAAGCCAAACCGATCGCGCAGCGGTCCTGCCAAAAGTGCAAGCTGGGTCGTTGCACCAACGACGGTGAAGCGCGGCAGCGGAAGGCGCATATTCTTCGCACCGGGACCCTTGCCGATCACGATATCGAGCTTAAAGTCCTCCATCGCGGGATAGAGAATTTCTTCGACAGCGCGCCCCAAACGATGGATCTCGTCGATAAAGAGGATGTCATTTGCCTTCAGGTTGGAGAGGATTGCCGCTAAGTCTCCGGCACGCTCCACCGAGGGTCCTGCTGTGATACGGATATTGACACCCATTTCATTGGCGATCACATGCGCCAGCGAGGTTTTCCCCAAGCCGGGAGGTCCATAGAACAGTGTATGGTCGATAGGTTCTTTGCGATGTTTTGCGGCATCAATGATGATCCGCAAGTTTTCGCGTACACGATCCTGACCCACAATGTCCTTAAGGAGCTTGGGACGCAGCGCGACATTATCACGGTCTTCATTGCGCGCTGCCGGCGTGATGATCCGTCCGTCATCGGACATGGCAAGCCTCAGATTAACATAAATGTTCTAAG
Organism: uncultured Chloroflexota bacterium; assembly: GCA_937927665.1. Classification (GTDB taxonomy): domain Bacteria; phylum Chloroflexota; class Anaerolineae; order Aggregatilineales; family Phototrophicaceae; genus Flexifilum. The sequence goes on along the minus strand of CALBRY010000317.1, from coordinate 1,293 downwards.
GTGAGTATAACCCAACATGCGCGGAATGTGAACGGGCGGGCAAACTCCATGAAACAACCTCAATTGCTGCACGCTGAGCGCAAGAATTGGCGCATCAGCCACAATGCACTATTCTTATCCAGCGAACCATTCAAAAGCGGCTTTTGACAGGCTTTCCCAGCGTGCGTAAAATCGGCGCGGCTTTTTGGGGATTCACCCGAAGGGATATACCACACCATGTCGAACCTGCATGTTTCCAGTCACCCACTGGTTCAGCACAAACTGGCGGTCTTGCGCGACAAGAGCACCGATTTCCGAGCATTCCGTGAACTAATGCGCGAGCTTGCGCTCCTTCTGATTTATGAAGCAACCCTCGATCTTGCCCTTTCGCCTCGTGAAGTTGAAACACCGATGGGCGCGGCACAAGGTTATAAAGCTCAAGAAACGATCGGACTTGTGCCGATCCTTCGCGCCGGATTAGGAATGGTCGAAGGCGCGCTGATGATGCTGCCAAGCGTTCAAGTTTGGCACATTGGATTGTACCGGGATGAAAAGACACTCCGCCCGGTAACATATTACAATCGCCTGCCGAATCCGCCTTCGGTTGACCTGTTCTTGATCCTTGATCCGATGTTGGCAACAGGCGGTTCTGCTGTTGCGGCGGTTGACCTGCTCAAGAAATCGTGTGAGGGCAAGTCAGTACGGATCAAGTACATCGGCTTGATCGCCGCGCCGGAAGGCGTCAAACGACTGAGCGAGGCGCATCCCGACGTGCCGATTCATGTCGCAGCGCAGGACGATCATCTCAACGAAGTTGGCTTCATCGTGCCGGGGTTGGGCGATGCTGGCGACAGGCAGTTCGGGACTATTCCAGAATAAACATCATGACACAAACTGCCGCGTATCTGATTGTATTCGCACTCGCCTTTGGAACGAGTTTGCTCTTGATCCCTTTTGCAATGCGGCTGGGGATGCGTTTCGGTGTGAGGGCAAAGATGGATGCGCGGCGTACTAACGACGCGGATATCCGCCGCGTATCCCGCTTAGGGGGAATCGCGCTGTACGGCGGGTTTACGCTTGCGGTGATTGCGGCGCAGTTTCTCCCCGTGCCGCGTCTAGATCCGTACGAAATTATCCGCTTGATCGGGTTAATCGCCGGATCAACCATCATCTTCATTACGGGCATTCTCGATGACATTTTCGAGTTCCCCGCGCTGCCGCAGTTTTTCGGGCAGTATCTCGCGGCGGGTGTGGCAATCCTCTTTCAAATATTCATCCAGTATGTTACCAATCCATTTACAGGCACGCAAACTG
>CALBRY010000316.1 GCA_937927665.1 uncultured Chloroflexota bacterium | reverse complement strand
AGATTCGCCATCCCCAATCGGGCAGCGGGGTGAGACTATCAGGGAACTGTTGGCTAATATCCCAATCTGAGCCAAAACGAGACTGAATATAGATGTTCCCATCTTGACCGCCCAAGAGGTGATCCCATGGTCTTCCTGTACCTTCTCCCGACCAACCCACGCCAAAATCAAAGGTACGGAGAGTCGTTTGCGCAGTTGCGTCAACAATGCTCACAATGGTAGTAAGGGGATTGCCACCCAACGAACACACAAGCAATTGACTGCCTGTACCTAGCCGAGAAATGTAGTTCTGGCTTCCAGTGCGTGCGGCATATGTATTGCATGGCATGAGCCGCAAAAACTCAGAGTTCTGAGGCATCAGATTCATCTCACCAGTGATGAGATCGAGGCGGCTCAAGGTACCTGAGTTCAAACTTGAGTAGAAGATGACAATGTTTTGAGTACTAAACGGAATGAACTCTACCGCCGCCCCTGTGACCCAGAGTGGGTTAAGGGAATACAGGCGGTAGCTCCCTTCAGACTGCCGACTTACATACAATTGCGGTCCGTTTTCGCTGTAATAGAGAGTGTAAAGATCTGCCTCAAGACTGAGACGTATTTCGCACCCTGCCGCCGAAGTGGCGCAGTCAATAGGTGGCAGGGTCCATACAGTTGGTAACGCATTCTGCGCATACGCTCTTCCGATCAAAAGCAACAGTGCACATGAAATTGCTGTAATCAGTCCTACGGACTTGTTCATGATCTTTGTCTCCATTCGCCTTATTGCCCCAAGTTAAGTTCAAGCGGTGCCCAATGATGTAGGTATTGCTGAGACCCCCAAGCAAGATGAGCGAAATTCATTACATTGAGTTCCTCATCTGGTTGATTTGGAATCGGGACCAGACAATTATCATCGTCCGAATGCGCACATTGGATGCTCACCCTCACTGGAATCAAGTCTGCGCAGCCTAACCTCTCACGCAACGAAATCTTTCGTCTCCGCTACGCAAAGGGCGAATCCCTGAGCGACCGTGCTAACGGCTTCGGTATCTCGCCGCAGCGGGTATATCAGTGCGTAGGAAGCATCACTAAAGGCGGAAAAGAGAACAGTGGACGAGCTCACACCGCCTGATCCGTTCACCATCCAATAGCTCAGCTTTAGCAGATTAGGGTGAAGCAGCGGGCAAGATCGTGAATACGCTTCCGCTGTTTCGTCCATACACCTCCGGGAAGTAGAATTCCTGCGCCGTCGTTGGGATCACATTGAAAGTCCCGGCGAAGCCTGCGCGCACCAGATATCGATATTCGTACGTCCCCGGTGGGAGGTACCCGGCGTACAGCACCACCCGATCATCATGGAATTCAATGTTGTGGAAGCGCCAACTATTCCACCCATATTGTCGAGTTGAATACCACCCCGGTCGTGCTCCAAGCTGCTGATTGTTCAACTGCCCCGGCACGATCGCCTCAACCCCGGCAGGCAGTGGATCATCAATCACAACGTAATACAGACTGTCCGGCGCAATCACCGTAAGCCATACCTCGACAATATCCCCCACCTGAGCCGCAATGATAAACTCCGGCGGAGCATCTGTTGGGTTTGTTTGATGGCGAACATAGCGGCGTTCCACAATGATTCCGTGATTGAGCGCAGTCACTTCGGGAACAGGCAGATAGGCATTTAGATACGCGGTATAGTACAGAATGCCGTTTCCGTCGTCGCGTTCGATGACCAACTCGTTATTTTCACCGATCACCAACTCGCTGACCTGCTGCACAAGGGTGCGCGTCTCGTCTGCGATCTCCGGTGAAGTCGTCTCCGCCGCGATTTCACTGTCATTGAGGGTTACCGAATAACCATAACTTGGGCGGAGTTCGCCTGTCATGACCATCCAATCGGTGAGCGCCATGATCGCCCATGCGGTCTGCTGGGTCGTTCCCCAATAGGTGCGCTCACGCGCGGTCACCAACCAGCGAACGGCATTCGGCAGCAGATCGCTTTCACCGCCAGATTGAATGAGCGCCTTCAGCACGATCGCGGTGGTGCGCACATCCGTTGACCAGTTCCAATAATCAATGCGAGACTCTTCCCAATGCGTCCCGGTCGCGCTCATCACAGCGTCGCTGATTAGGTTGGCGCGCAGCGTTTCGATCCGCGCGTCCTCCGAATTGATCAACTGCACGGTCATTAACAAAAACGCCTGCGCATCAAGGTTAAGCCGTTCCCGCCACTCGTACATCACCGAGGTGCGGGCGATATCCGGGCTGCCGGAGTAGCTCAGCACATACAAGATAAATGCCTGACGGTTTAGTACCCATGTTTCGGTCTGCACATTGGGAACGATCAACTGGGAGCGCAAATAGCCCTGCGCTCGTTCGATCATTGTGGCTTCGAGTACGATTCCTATGTTTTTTGCTTCTGTAAGCCCGATCAGCGTATAGGCGGTTGTGAGCGGATTGCTCTCGTTGCCCGCAAACCAGCCCCATCCCCCATCTACCAACTGCCAGCTTGTGAGCTGCTCGATTGCGGCTGATACCTGTGCATGTAAACTCGCTTGCAGCGAAACATCGCTGATTCCCAGATCAACGAGTGCGCGATAGGTCATCACGTTGGGTAAGAAGCGGCTGACGGTCTGCTCAACGCACATATGCGGGAATTGGCGCAAATAATCCAAACCATCGAGTGTGACCGCTGCAAGTGACGACTGAAGATTGATCGTGAGGTCTCCCCGCGTGGGATCGATCGAGTCGGGCAGTGCGATTACTTCCGTGCGTGTACCCGCATCGCGCATGATGCCTGAGGTGGCGACCGTTTCTGGCACGAAGTAGCGGTTCACCGGCAGCCGACCATCCGATTCGCGGATCACTGCCGACCGTGCCGAGTCCGCATACATGCCGCTGATTTCACGCGCGGTTACGACGACATCCACACTTTCCACATCGCTCACCGTAACCTGCCAATTCACGCGCGTTGAGCCGTCTGCCGGGATATTCACCCGTTGTGTAAGCGAATCGACTGTAACAAGACCAAGTGCATCCAGTGTCACATCAACCGTTATCACTTCTGAAGTATTGTTGTTGACGACTGCGCCTAACGTCAGCGCATCATCGACCACGAAGAAGCGCGGCGTTACTGTGCGCACCATCAAGGGGATTGTGCTAACGATATCGTGTGTATTCTGTCCGACCTGCATCACGCCATCTTCGCCGCGTGTGATCGCGCGCACATCTAAACGCCATGTGGTCAGATTATCCGGGAGCGTGATTGTGAAGATGGCTTCACCGGTTTCGTCAGAGGTCGTTAGTGTCTCCCAGTACGGTGTGTCAACAAAGTTGTCGCGAATATACGACATTCCACCACCCCCACCGCCGCCCTTAATCATGTCCATGATGTACTGAGTGTAGTAGTCGGTGTTCATCGTGAGCACCGTTCCGGTACGTATACCAATTCCCGTGCGACCATAAAAGTACGTCAGTAAATCGCGCTGATCGGGTTGAATCACGCTTAAGGAGGCAACGTCCGTCAGTGCTGCCCCAATTTCCGCCGCCACTGGATTTCCATCGGAGTCAGTCGTGCGGACGATGAAAGTCACTTCACCAGTAGGTTCAGCGCGATCCCGATCCGCCGTAATCTCGACATTGAGTACCCGTGATTCGGTATTGACGGAAATCTGCACTAACCCTGTTCTGAAGGCAGCAATCGGGTTGGTATCGTCAACGCCTTTGACGAGTACAACACTCACAAATACATTCGGCACATGCTCCGAGGTAATCGGCAGACGATAAATATACGTATTGCTGGTCATCGTCACCCGTTCGACTGAAAGAATGTCGCCGCGCTCAACCGTGATCAGTGCCTCATGTACGCCCTGAAATGGCGACGTAATCAGGATTTCGGCGGTATCGCCGATTTGATACTCATCCCGATCGGCAATCAAATCGATCCGGTTATTGTTCGCCATTTGCCACGAAACATATTCACCGCTGGCGACCCATGTATACACCGCGCTGCGGATAGTGTTTCCCGCTTCGTCGCGCGTGGTCAGATTGATCTGGTAGCTGCCGCCGTTGGGGGGTGTAAACGTGAAGACTGCTTTCCCGTCTGCGCCTGTTGTGATTTGTGTGGACGTGATCGGAATTTCTTCAATTTCGTACGTCCAGGTCGTACGCCCAACCGAGTCCATTTCTTGCACACTGTGGAAACGGCGTTCGATGACAGCTACCTCAACCGTCTGATCGGGCACTCCCTGACTCTCCCAATCCACCGCGATCAGGTTGATATTCATCGGTTCGCCCGCCTGCCCCACATATTGCTCAGGCTGCCCGCCGACATAAATCAGCCCCGCATGGACGATCACATTCGTTTGCTCAGAAACGGTCGCGCCAGTGGCATCATGTACCGTTGCTTCAATGGTGTAGAGCTGACTGCGATCAGTCACGATCAATTCGGCGGGGAAACGAATGTGATATTGTCCGGCAGAATCCGTCTGACCGTCTTCTTCTTCAAGGATCACACGCCCATAATCACGGTTGCCTCGTTCTTCACTGCGATCGTAGAACTGGTAATAGCCCTCACCGCGATAATGGAAGGTAAACGGCTGTGCAATGGCGCGATACTCGACCCGTGCGTCACCCACCGGTGCATCAAAGAAGTAGCGCCCTTCCACCAAAACATCGATTTCGTCGCTTTGCACCACCTGCTCTGTGATCGGCGTTGTGCTCACCTCAAATTCCGGCAGGCGATACTCTCCAATGACAAAGCTGGTGCTCCCCCCTTCCGGAAATTGATCAAACGGGCTAGGGATCATCACCTGCACTTGATACGCACCGTAGGCATCCTCAGGGATCGTGAATTCCCCGCTGATCGTTCCATAAGGAGATATCGGCACTTCACCGCTAAACAGAATACTGCTGTCCCCTTGACTGATGCGCACCGGAACCGAGTCGATGTCTGGCGGGAAGTACGCCATATCGTCGCTGGTGCGGACGATTGCGCGGAAGTACCCGGTCTGACCGGGACGATAGATCGGACGATCAACGTAAGCAAATACGCGGTACTGCTGCGGCGCATAATTCGTGCTGTATCCAAAAAAACCGGGGTCAATTCCGTTTGCCCACCGTGTCGAGCCAATCCCTAAGTGCTCGGATGTCTGCAAAACAGCGATCTGCGCGTTGCGGATGAGATCAAGAACCGGAGGAATTGCGACGCGCAGCAGTCCATCGGAGTCAGTCACCCCAGCGGCGACCGCACCTCGACCTGCGCTGTAAATCGTGATCGGTGCGTTCGGAATCGGCAGACCGGACTGCACATCGGTCGCCCATACAAGCACCTCATCTTGTGACGCTTTGACGGTGAGATTGGCGGTCATCACCATCATGAAATGCACCTGCCGAAGTGTTTGCTCAGGTGTTAATTCATGGTGTGCGTCCAGATAGTAAATTCCTGCTGCTAAAGCGCCGTCACTGGCGGAATGGATAGGAACAAGGGTACCGCTCAACGGCGGTGCAGGTTCAAGAATTGCCCCCTGATCATTACTCTCGGCTGCCCACGCGGTGGTGTTCGGCGCGATTTCGACTTCCCACCAGTAAACCCCGTCAAGGCATGTCGGACCGCCCACGATAGGAAAATAAACGTTTGGGTACAGGTATGCTTGAATCTCACCCTCTCCCGGCGCAGTGAGCGCTTCTGCGGCTGTGCGCGTCTCGCTCACCTGAGCCTCCGCGCCGACATTCAGTTGTGACTCCGGCGCATCCGGGCATTCGTCAACGCCTCCGAGACTCAAATACGTAGGCACAGACTGATCTATTGCGCCTTGCAGTGTCTCCGTCCAAGACCGGACGAGTCGTTCCGGCGTAGGTACATAATCGCGGATATTGTCGTTCAGCACATAGCCGACAAACTGCTCAAGGGGCACGGTGTAAAGGTCAAGATCAACATTGTCGATATTGCGGTGCGTTAAGTAGATGCCCGTATCCGGGTTGTACGCGTTGAAGAATCCCATCAATCCCGGTGCATTGAGTCTTGCACTCGGTGAAGGTGGTGCGGTCGTGTAGGTGATGACACGTCCCCCTGCGATTTCGTTTCCGTAGATGTCGCGCATGCCTTCCGGCAGAGTCACCGTGTAGGTGGTTCGAGGCTGCACAGGGAACATCAGATAGTAACTGTCCCACCGGTAGAACTCCGCGAGCACTTCGGGCTGAGGCTCAATCGTGATTCGCTGAAACAGGGTTTCGGCGTCCATCGGGGATGCAAAGTTGACTCTGAAACCATTCCCCGCATCGATTGCGCCGTCTTCCGGTTCTGTACTCAAAATTGACGGGAAAGGTACAGTGCGAAAGGTCACACTGGATTGTGATTGATCAGGGATCGACAAGGTATTTGGCGGAAGTTGATTGACATCAATTCCAGCTTCATATTCACTATCCATTGCCAGCAGATCAACCGGAGAGATCGTCACAATCTCATGCTCGTCCTCATACCACACGAAATTCAGATCGACTGTACCGGAGGTGGCTCCCAACGGACGAATGTATAACGCGCGTTCGATTTCGGCAGTATCCACAGGTTGATTGAAGTAGAACCAGAGATATGGGATGCGCAGGGTAGAGCTGTTAGCAGTGCGAGAGCCGGGCTGATCAGAAGTTCCAAATCGAATCTGGTACATTTGGCGGGAGGCAGTTTGGAAGGTCGATTGATAATCCTGTGCCAGCACCGCACCATCAACAGCTGTCAGTCCTGCTTCAATAGTCACCGTGTAGAGCGTGTTCGGCGTGTATTGCGCTTCGGGGTGGAATACATAAATGGAGGTATTGATCCATGTTCCCTCACCCGCCACCGGTGGATCGATCAGCAGTGGATGCGGCAGTTCTGCACTGTCAAGCGAGGTTGAGAGCGGAACCACAGGGCGGTTAAAGATCACCGTGATCTCTGCTTCACTCCCGATATTTTCGCTGCCATCTGCCGGCAAAACCTCGGTGATCAGCAGGGTATCGTCTTGTCCGGTTGTGGGTGCAAATGGGAGGGTCAGACCTAAGGCAATGAACAGGACAGCGATCAGAAAAGATATACGGCGCATTTGCTTCTCCTCATGTGAGCAGCAGAATGTGCAGAATTCTGTATTCTTGTTCAATAAATGAACATGACGCGGAGCCTACGCTTTCATGATGACAACCACAAAAACACCGTTTCTCCTCAACCCGCTGTACAGCCGCTATGAATTGGGTATCGCGCAGTTGGACAACGAAGTCCTGAAGTATTGGGTCTATGATGCAATTACGCCGGATACAAGA
>CALBRY010000315.1 GCA_937927665.1 uncultured Chloroflexota bacterium | reverse complement strand
GGCCGCTGGGCCCGCACTAGTTGCCGTGCTTCTTTCGGGATCAAGCGTAGACGGAGCCGCGGGCATCGCGCGGGTGGTGGCCGAAGGAGGCACCGCCTTTGTGCAGGATCCCGCCGAGGCGCCCTACCCGATGATGCCGGCCAAGGCCCTAGCCATGGCTCCGGCAAGCCAAGCGCTTTCCCTGGCGGAGATCTCCCGCCGGCTTGAAGGCCTAGAAAGTATAGCGGAATCATGCAGAAGATGAATGTGCTGTTGGTCGATACAGCGGGACGACTGCACACAAATCACAACCTGATGGAAGAACTCGCCAAGATCAAGAACGTGTCGCAGAAAGTGGTTTCGGATGCGCCGCATGAAGTACTTCTCGTGCTGGATGGTACGACAGGACAAAATGCGCTCGAACAAGCGCGCAAGTTCCGCGAAATCGTCGATGTGACAGGGATCATTGTCACCAAGTTGGACAGCAGTGCGAAGGGCGGCATGGTCTTTGCAATATACAATGACCTGAAACTGCCAATCCATTACATCGGGTTAGGTGAAGGCATCAATGACTTGATCTTCTTCAACCCCGATTATTTCGTTGACAGCTTGTTTGACGAGAATTAAACCGCAGAATGGATAACCTGAACGCAGCCTCCGCGCTGCAAGAAATGAAAGACCGCATCGCTGCGCTGTGTGAGCGCATCGATCTGGACGGGAAAAAGCGCCAGCTTGAAGCGATGGAAGCACAGACGAACGATGCCGATTTTTGGGGCAACCCGAAAACCGCGCAGCAAACCATGCAGCAGATTTCCAAGCTGAAGGCGCAGATTGACGCATGGGATGCAGTGCGCGCCCGTATTGACGACGCGATCGAGTTGGCGGCTTTTGAAGAAGAAAGCCTTGCCGAGGAGATCGACAAAGAAGTGACCACGCTCCGCGATCAGGTTGAGCATATGTCGCTGCAAGCGACGCTCTCCGGTCCGTATGACAGCGAGGACGCGATTTTGGCGATCCACGCGGGGGCAGGCGGTACGGACTCGCAAGATTGGGGCAAAATGCTGGAGCGGATGTATATCCGCTGGGCAGAACAGAACGGCTATAAGGTCGAACTGATCGAAGAGATGGAAGGCGAAGAAGCCGGGATCAAGAGCGCAACGCTCAGTATTCGCGGTGCTTACGCTTATGGCTATCTCCAGAGCGAACAAGGCGTGCATCGTCTGGTGCGGCTTTCGCCGTTTGATGCTGCCAACCGCCGCCATACGTCGTTCACCAAAGTCGAATTGTGGCCCGATATTCAGGGCGACATCAATGTTGAAGTGAGCGAAAAAGATATCCGCGTCGAAACGTACCGCGCAAGCGGCGCGGGTGGTCAGAACGTGCAAAAGAACGATACAGCCATTCGTATCATTCATGTGCCGACCGGGGTTGTGGTACAGTGTCAAAATGAGCGCAGCCAAACCCAGAACCGTGAACGCGCCATGCAAATCCTTAAGGCGCGCCTGTTCGAGATGGAGCGCAAGAAGCGCGAAGAACAACTCGCGCAGTTAAAAGGCGGGATGGTGAGCGCGGAATGGGGTAATCAGATTCGCTCTTACGTGCTTCACCCGTATCATATGGTGAATGACCACCGCACCGGGCTGAAACTGGGCAATACCGATGCGGTGCTGAACGGCGATATTATGCCGTTCATGGAGGCTTACTTGCACGCGAAGATCACCAACAGCCTGAGCCTTGAACCTGAAGAACAGGGCGAATTGGAAGCGTGATCGATCACGCACACAGGGAGTACGCGCCGGATGAAGTATTTTAACTTCGCCGTTGAGCTGGCGGCGCTGCCGGATGGTCGCTATCGGATTACGCTCACCTCCCCGGTTGGGGAGGCGACTGCTGATGTCAGCAGTCCATTTACAGATGCGGAGATTGCCGAAACGCTGGCGATACTGGGACGCGAAAAAATGGGCGTCACCCGTGAGCAGCTTGCGGCGACCGCCCGACAGTTCGGCGATAAGCTGTTTAACTTCCTGTTTCGCGCCACGCCCGAAATCAACAATGCTTATTTCGCCAGCCTTGCCCGTGCGGGTAGTGATGGGCTGCGAATCCGGGTTTCGGTGGATCGCGCTGGAGCACTCAGCCATTTACCGTGGGAACTGCTGCGCGACCCGAACCGCGAATTTTTGACGCTTTCGCGCTCGACCCCGATCGTGCGTTATACGCAGCAGTTGAGCATCCGCCCACCCGTCTCGATTAAGCAACCGCTGCGCGTGTTGGTGATGATTTCATCGCCGAAGGACTTCCCGCCGCTCGATGTCGAAGGCGAATGGAAACGCCTTCAAGAATCGACCGCCGAGTTGGTTCAAAAAGGCATGATCCTGCTTGAGCGGATGGACGATGCGACCCTGATCGGGCTTCAGCGCCGTCTGCGAACGGGTGACTATCATATTTTCCACTTCATCGGTCACAGCGACTTTGACGCGGCGAATAATCAAGGCGTGCTTGTCTTTGAAAGCATGACCGACTCGAGCAAGGGTCAGGTGATCAGCGGCGGCGCGCTTGCACGGGAACTGGGCGAAGAAAGCTCGATCCGGTTGGGGATCCTGAACTCGTGCCGCAGTGCCCGCCGTGTTGAACAGGATGTGTTCGCGGGTATTGCCAGCAGTCTTGTCGCGCGCGGGATCCCGGCAGTTGTCGCCATGCAGTTTGAGATCAGCGACCGTGCGGCGAAGGTTTTCGCTGAGGAGTTTTATCGCGCGATCTCGGATCTGCTGCCGATCGATACCGCACTCAGTGAAGCGCGGCGCGCGATCGCCAATGTGGTACAAAACACGGAATGGGCAACCCCTGTTTTATACATGCGCTCGGAATCGGGCGTGCTGTTCGAGACTATCGAAACAAATGTGGCGGCGCTCCCCGTTGTCGCGCCTGTCGTTCATAATCGCTGGGTGCAAATCGCGCTTGCGGCGCTTGTCGCTATCGTGATGCTGGGCGCAATCGTCGCGCTGCTGGTCACGGTGAATAACCAGAATCAAGCGAGCACGAATGCGACCGAAACGGCGGTTGTGGTGGCGCTCCAAACTCAAAACGCGGCGCAAACCCTGACCGCGCAACCGACGATCACCCCAACCGCGACGATGAATCCGGCACTGCTGCCTGACCTTCAGATCACGCGCCATCGCATCGCGCCGGAAACGATCGCGCCGGGGGCATTCTTCCGCGTCATCTTCACGATCACGAATACGGGTAACATCGCATCAGGCGCGTTTAACTGGTCATGGGATGCCGACCTTGCGGGCGATCGCGCGCTTCAGGATACGGTATCGGGCACCGTCGATAATATTCTGCCGGGATCGTCGAGAAGCGTGAGTTTCAGCTTCTTATACGGCTGGTGGGGAACGTACACGACACAGATTCAAGTCGATGTCGATGAAGATGTGCGCGAGAGCAACAACCGCAATAACGAATTGATTTTCGATGTTATGGTGCAGAATCAGCCGTTCAGCATTGATTTCACCGTGCTGCCCGATACTACTGTTGTTGAACCGCCGCGCACGCTGGGGGCTGACGAGTTTACGCCGTGGAATCTGCTGTTTAATCTTGGCGCATCCACGAGTGATCCGTGCTTTGCGACTCCGCTCCAGTTGATCGACTTTGAAGGCGATATCACGCTGACGAGCGAAGACGCGAACGAGGCGTGTGCTGAAAGCCCGTTAAGCGTGACCATCACACGGCGATTTGTGAGCGATGTACAGGTGTTTGTGCTGCCGACTGAACCCAGCGAAGCAACGGTTGCCTATTTCAGCCAACCGACTGATACAGAACCGTTCTTCGTCACGCCGCCGACAACGCTCACGCCCGGAGAACCGATCGCGATCGGGGGAATCGGTGAAAGCGGGCATGAAATTCGGCGTATCGAAGTGCGCGTCGATGGTCAGCCTGTGCGTGTGACGCGGTTGGTCTTGCAGCCGCCGCCGACCGCCCCGTGAGTAAAGCACCCCTCCCCGCATGTGCTTGACAGTAAAATCCAAATGCAGTAGAGTCCAAGCATCATTGAACACATGATGCTTGGTTTCCTCTACATCTCCCCCCATTCCTTACTGGAGTGCTGCTTGACAAATGAGCAGCATAAAGTACAATATTGGATACGGTTGGTCTCGGTTGGTGATTGTAAACAACCTGCGTAACAGCGATGGATTTCCCATTCCATGCGCTGTTTTTCCCTTTTTGCGGGTCGTTACCCATCCATAATCGATGAGTCATTCAACTAGCTTAATGGTTTAGCGCAGAGGAGGAACGCCTTGGAGGCGAAGGATTTCAGCGCGCTGCGCGTGAGTCTGGCGTCACCCGATCAAATCCGCTCCTGGTCATATGGTGAGGTCACGAAGCCGGAGACGATCAACTATCGCCGCCTGCGTCCCGAAAAAGACGGGCTGTTCTGCGAGGCGATCTTCGGTCCCACCCGCGATTGGCAATGTTACTGCGGGAAGTACAAGAACGTTCGCTATCGCGGCATTATTTGTGATAAATGCGGTGTTGAAGTCACCCGTGCTTCCGTTCGTCGTGAACGGATGGGGCACATTGAACTAGCGGCTCCGGTCGCGCACGTCTGGTATACCCGCCGTGTGCCAAGTTATCTCGGTATGCTGCTGGATGTCAGCCGCCGCAATCTGGATCGCGTGCTGTACTTCGCGCAGTATGTCATCTCGTATGTTGATGAGGAAGCACGCCTAAAGGCGCTCGCCCGCATCGACAAAGAATTATTCCAGAAAGAAGCTTCAATCGGCGGTGATGTTGAAGCGCAAATGGCGGAAATCAAGAGCCGCCGTGACACCGTTCTGCGGGATGTCGAACAGCAGACGAAGGCGATTAACGCGCACTTTGAAGGTGAATTGAACCGTCTCACCGATGAA
>CALBRY010000314.1 GCA_937927665.1 uncultured Chloroflexota bacterium | reverse complement strand
CAAAACTTCCTTCAATTACATGCGGAAGGTGTCGGTGTGAATAGTCACCCGTACCCCTACTGTTATCTCCCCGGCGCAGAACTGACGGAGTATTTCACGTTGGTTGCGGCGGATGATTCGACTCATTGGTGGTCAACCGGGCACGCCGCGCATAAGAATATGCAGTACAACGAATGGCTGCTTTCCGGTCATGCGCAGTCGCTCGTCGCATTGGTTGACAGCGAATATGCCGAAGACTCGTGTCTGGTGTGCCACAGTGCAGACGCGACCGTTCAGGCACGCCGCGCCGCCGCAGTGGAAGAAGGCGATCGTGAAGGCGAACCCCCTGTCGCGCCAACTGTTGCTGACGCGCAGTACGGTGTTTCCTGCTCAAGCTGCCATTACCCGCATGTCGAAAATGATCTGCCGAACAACATGCTCGCCGATTCGGATACGCTGTGCCTGTCATGCCATACCGACGCGCAGCCCTTCGACGAATTTGTGCATCATCCGCTGCGCCAGATGAACGAAGGTCTGCCTGTCATTGAAGGCATTGAACCGGTCGAAAACCCGCATATGTCTCCTGAAGGTCCGACCTGTATTACCTGCCATGAGGCAGTCGTTCCGGTTGGCTCAGGCATGCGGAGCAGTCACACATTTGATCCGATTATCCCCGGCGAACTGCTGACGGAAGAATTCCAAGGCGATACTTGCTCCGGGTGTCACAATGACATCGCAACGCCTGATCAATTGGGCTTGTTGATCGCTGACATTCAAGACAACGTGCAGTCGCGTATCGAAACAGCACGCGCCGCTGTCACCGAAACATCGCCGGAATGGATCACACAGGCGTTAGACTTTGTAGAGGGCGATGGCAGTTTTGGTATCCATAACTATGCCTACGCCGATGCTGTACTCGATGCCGTGTTTGAAGCACTCGGCTTAGCCCCAGTTCCGGGAAGGTGAGCGAAACGTCATGTTGAACTCCAAACGCTCATGGATCATCCTATTTGTTGGCGTCGGTCTGACCTTGATCGCGGCGGGGTTATCCCCGCTGCTTCTGGTCAATGCTCAAGAAGCTACGCCAGAAGTCGCACCAGAAGTGACGCCCGAAGTAACACCGGAAATCGCGCCGGAAGTCACGCTTGAGCCGCTGTATGTGGTATCCGGCGAACCAGTTACGGTGACAGGCGATAATTCCTACTGCCTCCTGTGTCACAACCAGATTCTTCGTGTATTCCCGCTTCCCGACGGCAGCTATCAAGAACTGTATGTTGATCCGGCGATGATTGCGGCATCAGTACACGGGGTCAGCAGTGAGACGGGGACGCTGGGCTGTGTCGATTGCCACGGTGATGACACCTTCCCGCACGATTCTCCGCCGCCCGCAAGCCGCCGCGAAGCAACGATACGCGCCGTGACGATCTGCGCATCGTGCCATGCCGATCAGCTTGAACAGCTCGAATCGGGCTATCATTCGCTCGCTGTTCGTGCTGGCAATTATGAATCTGCCGTCTGCACCGATTGCCACGGCGCGCACGGTGTCCAGTCCACCGAAGAACATCCTGAATTGGTCGCGCTTGTCTGCGGCGACTGCCACGACAACACACTGAACGAATGGCAGTCAAGCGGACACGCGAATATTGGTGATCTGGGCTGTTCGACCTGTCACTCACCGCACAGTCAGCGTATTCGCGTCGGTGAAACCACGACTGAACTGTGTATCAACTGCCATGACAGCGCCGATACAGATAATTTCCTCGTGCACCAGCAGCACATCAACCGAGCAGAAACCCCGCTCGACTGTGTAAGCTGTCACATGGATATTGAATTTGCACCCGCAGAAGCCGCAAGCAGCTTGACCACAATTCCTGTAACGACAGGACACACGATGGATGTTGCAACCGTCTCGTGTACCACCTGTCATGAGGAACTTGTCGCAAGCGGAGACTGGACACGTCTGGTTTCGGACAGCAGCGAAACAACGGCTGGCGAAACAGGCGAATCGGTAACGGGTGCGGCAGCAAATGACGAAATCGCCGAAGCGGTACGCGAAAGCGAAACCAGCGGTTATGTTCAGCTTCTGCAAGGCTTAATTCTGGGGTTGGGTTTCGGCGCAACGGTGACAGCAATCTTCATCGCGCGCGGCAACCGGGATCGCGGAGCGGCGAGAGTACATGCAGCCTCAACCGCCAGCCATGCAGAACCAACACCACTCGATGTGGAGAGCAGCGCAGACGCGGAATCGCCCGCACTGCCCTCGGAAGATAACGAAAGTCCCAAGTCGTAAGGGGAAATGATGACGCAGCAAACACCTACGACTGCACCAGAAACGCAGCCGGAAACAGGAGAGGGGGAGCGCAAGCTCCACCTTCTTTCCCGTAGTGAATTTATGACCTTGTTGATCGGCGGCGGCGCGAGTTTCGTGCTAGCGGCGACCCTCGCCCAACCGCTCGATACCTTTGCGCGGCAAATCCTCGAAAGTGAGCCGACGGGGAGTGGTCACGGTGAGGGGGACAGCACCCACTCATGGGCGATGGTGATCGATTTGAGTAAGTGCATCGGATGTGATTACTGCGTATGGGCGTGTCAAGCAACCAACGACACACGCGATGATATGCGCTGGAATATCCACATTGAAGATGTGACTCCGCTCGGCAATACCTTCCATGTCACCCGTCCATGCTTACACTGCCGCCATGCACCATGTACGGAAGTTTGCCCGGTAGGGGCGACGTATGTACGCGCTGACGGTTTGGTGATCATGGATTACGACAAGTGCATCGGATGCCGTTACTGCCAAACGGCGTGTCCTTACGGCGCACGCAGTTTCAACTTCACCGAACGCAGCGACGTGAATCCGCGTGTCCCTGAATGGAATACGCCGGAAGTTGCGCGCCGTCCGCGTGGTGTTGTCGAAAAATGCACCTTCTGTCGTCACCGCATTGATGCGGGGCTGGCAGCAGGACTCATGCCCGGCGTCGATGAAACAGCAACCCCGGCTTGCATCAATGTTTGCCCGGTGAACGCCCGTTTCTTTGGCGACCTGAACGATCCGCTCAGCCCAGTTTCACGCATGTTGGATACACATCCGACAATCCGTTTGCGCGAAGACCTCGGCACAGAACCCCGTGTCTATTATATTCCGCCGGAAGGATTGGTCTGATGGCTGCGAATACGACGGTTCAACCGCAAAAAATCGTGACCGCACCGCCGCCCACCGTCAAGCGGACGCGCCGCTTTACACCGCAGTTTATCGCGTGGGTGCTGCTTCTCATCGCTGGCCTAACGATCGGCGCAATCAGCGGCTTGCATGTGATGATCAACGGCTTGGGTGTGACGAACCTCAGCGATGAACTTCCGTGGGGCTTGTGGATCACGGTTGACCTTTCATCAATTGCGCTCGGCGCAGGGGCGTTTACCCTGTCGGCGGCGGTCTATATTTTCGGGCTGAAGAAGTTCCTCGCAATCGCCCGCGCGGCGGTGCTGGTTGGCTTCCTCGGCTATTCGTCGGCGATGCTGGCGTTGTTTATCGACATCGGACGGTTTGACCGCTTTTATCATCCGATCATCTACTGGAACGTTCACTCGGTTCTGTGGGAGATCACGATGTGCGTGGTCTTGTACTCGACCGTGCTTGTTGTCGAGTTGTTCCCGGTGATCGTTGAAAGCACGCCGCTGAAGAAGGTCAAGCTTCTTGTCGGTCTGTCTCACTTCCTGCATCGTTTCACGCCGCTTCTGGCGGTTCTGGGCATGGCGCTTTCGCTCCTGCACCAATCTTCGCTTGGCGCAACATATGGTATTTTGACCTCTCGCCCGTTCTGGTATTCGCCTTCCGCGCCTGTTTTGTTCATCCTTTCGGCGATCGCGGGCGGTATCTCGCTCACGCTGTTGGTGACGATCCTCTCTGGCAAGCTGTTAGGACGCGATCAAGTTCCGGCGGATGTGTTGAGCGGTGTCGCAGTGTTCGCGGGTTTGATGTGCTTGGCGTACCTGTATCTCAAGCTGTGGAGCTGGGCGGCGACGAACTACTACAGCCATGTGCCGGATCAACGGCTTGGTGCGGAGGTGCTGGCGCAGTATACGCCGTATAACTACACCTTCTGGTTTGGAGAGGTGGTTTTCGGTGCGCTTGTTCCGGCGATCTTCTTCCTATGGGGACGACTGCGCCGCAATCGCAACGCATTGATCCTCGCGGCGCTGATGGTCATTGCCGGGTTGGTGATCAACCGCTGGAATATGACGCTTTCCGGCTTCGTGATTCCGCTCGATTGGTCGCCGGGTGTCGCGGAAGTGTTCCCGGTCAATCATTATGAACCCGCGCTGGTCGAATGGGGTGTTGCGATCGGGATCGTGTCGTACAGTTGGTTTGCGTTCACGTTAGGGGCGCGCTTCTTGAAACTGTACCCGGAGTCACGCTCCGTCAAGACGGGCGAATTGATCTACAAAGAAGAAGCGGACGCGCATCATTGATTGATCGCGTATAGTAAGCTGTGAAAAGAGGGGCATGAGGAGTAAATTTCATGCCCCTTTTTGATTCTTACGCGTCAAGCGTGCGAGGGGCTAAATCGAGGGGCAGGGTTTTCGGCTGTTCCGGGCGGCTGGCGATTTTGACCGCCGTGCCTGTCTCGGTCGAAATCTCATAAGCGCGCATGACTTCCAACACATGATATGCCAGTGCGCCGCTGGCACGGTGCGGGCGTCCGCTGTGGATCGCGTATGCCATATCGGCGATACCAATCCCACGCTTCCAGTTGTCCTCATAGGTGAGCGGCTGCGGAACCCATTCCCGCGTTTTTGTATCGAACAGATTCACATGGCGTGGATCATGTCCGTTGGGGTCGGGAATCGTGAGCGATCCGGTTTCGCCGTAGATCTCCATCTGCGGCAGGTGATGTCCCCAGATGTCAAAGCTGGTGATCAACGTGCCGATTGCGCCGGATGCGAAATCGAGCGTTCCGGCATAGTGCGTCGGGACACTCACAGGAATCTTGTGACCGTCTCCGGCGGTGCGCTCAGGGAACGACGGGCGCGCAACCGCACTCACGCTTGTGACCGCGCCGAGCAGGTTCACCAAGCAGGTGATGTAATACGGACCCATATCGAACATCGGACCGCCGCCGGGTGCATAGAAGAAATCGGGGTTCGGATGCCAACCTTCAGGTCCGTGTCCCATCATAAAACCAACTGCCGCAACCGGACGCCCGATCACGCCGTCATCGACCAAACGGCGCGCCGTTTGATGCGGTGCGAACAAGAATGTATCCGGCGCGCAGCCAACGCGCAGCCCTTTCTTTTCCGCCAAATCGAGGATCGAGCGCCCATCTTCAAGCGTCGTGGCGAGTGGTTTCTCGCTGTAAACATGCTTGCCCGCCGCGAGAATCTTGCGGCTGACTTCGGCATGTACCGCCGGAACGGTCAGATTGACCACGAGATCGATATTCGGGTCTGCCAGCAGATCATCGGGCAAAAGCGCGCGCGGGATATTATGCCGTTCGGCAGCGGCTTGAGCGCGGGCGACATCAATATCAGCGCAGGCGGCGAGTTCTAGAATATCAAAAGCACGCACGCCGTCTACATAAGCAGGGCTGATATTGCCCATGCCCATAATGCCAACGCGGAGTTTACCGTCCATGTCCCAACCCCTGCGCGACCAGATAGCCGAAACTCTTTTGCACTGCTGCGAAAACGTCTGTCTTGCACCAATCGAGTTCGACGATCAGCCACTCGGCGCTCTTGGCGGTTTTCACTGTTGTTGGAATATCAACGATGCCTTCGCCTGCCGCGAGGAAGCCATCATCGCGCACGCCTGAGCCGTCTTTTACATGGACAAGCTGCACACGGTCACTGACACTGCTGATAACGGTGGCGGGGTCTTCGCCTGCAAACTTGACCCAATAAATATCAACTTCAAAGCCGACGGTCGGATTCAGCATGCGCCGCATATGATCAAACACAAGCGAGCCATCCGGCAGCCGTTGGAACTCAAAATCATGATTGTGATAGGCGAAGCGCAGACCGGCGGCGCGGGCGGCATCATCGGCGGCGTTAAGCTCGTCGCACACCTGAGAAATCGAGCCGAGGGTGGTGAAGCGATCCGGCGGCAGCCATGCACAGATCAGCGTCTTAATACCGAGCGCCTTTGCGATGTCAATCGACTTTTGGCGGTTATCACCAATCGGCATAGGCAGATGAGCAGACGAAATCCCCAACCCAAGTTGGGCGCACAGAGCGGCGGCACTAGTCGGGCTGGAGCCATAGACACCCGCAAATTCGACTCCCGCGAAACCCATATCCGCTACACGACCGAGTGTGGCGGCAAAATCTGCCGTGAGCGCATCACGGATGGAGTAAAGCTGTACTGCGATGGGCAAAGTCATCGTTGTTCCTTAAACAAAGTGAACCGGTACACTAAGACTATAGCGCTGGATATCACGCGAATAAAGGCACTGGACTAGTCCATTGTGGTCTGCACCGCACGAGCATATGCTACAAAATGCGGATTCACGCTGTCCGCGCCGGTAATGATGCTTGCGCGCGGCGGATGAGCCACATCCCTGCACCTATAAGGATCAGCCCGGCGATGAAAAAGGCGATGTCATACACCAGCCAATCTTCGACCTCTCGAATGTGATGAATGCCAAGAATCCAGTGATTCACGATGCTGTCGAACAGGTTAAACACGCCCGCGCCGAGCAAAATCCCGCCGAATGCGGCGCGCGGTGAGAAAGGCGCGCCTACCCGGTTGATCGCCCGCCAAACAAGAATCAACCCGATCGCCGTAACTACATACATCGCGCTGTGAAAAATCCCATCCCACAGCGTATTTAGCTCCAATCCCGGCACGGTAGTCACCGTTACCATGCTGCTCACGAAATGATGCCACTGCAAAAGCTGGTGCAGCACGATTCCATCGAAAAAGCCGCCCAACCCGAAACCCAAGATCATGCTTGCCCGTGTGAGCGGCATACGTCCACGTTCGACCGTAACCAAATTGCCCATTTCGCGCCCCAATCCCCTTTACCGTTGCTACATGCAGGAGACTAACGTTCGCTTGATACACCGCGTACAACCTGAACGGCTATTCGCTAATCCCCTGATCTGCCTATCCATGTCTCTACACCTCAGCCGTTACGGGATGGGCGCAGTCAACGCATGATCTAGGTAGGTTTAGCATGGAAAGGCGACACCCTCATGGAATATCAACCCGGACAACATGACCCGCAAACGGGTATTCGCGTTCACAACCCGCCGATCAGCCCGGTCAATATGAGCGAACAAGAGCGCGTGCTGTATATCGTCTCAGGTTTAGCGTTGATCGCCTTGGGATTATTCAAGCGCGGTACAACATTGGCTGCGATTCCGGCAGGCTTATTCATCGCGCTCAAAGGCGCAACAGGCAGCAGTCCGCTTCACCGTCGTTTGGGTGTTTCAACAGCGCCGCAGCAGGTGAGCGTGCCGCATCAACAAGGTGTGCATGTGCATGAGACGATCACCATCAGCGCGGCTGCCAGTCAAATTTATGCGCGCCTGAAAGACCCGGAAACACTGGAGCAAATCCTTGATCCGGTAGATCATGTTAATCTGGGCGATCCTGAGCATGGCGAATGGGTGATCGGTTTACCGGGCGGCGCACAGGTAACGCTGGCGGTGGAACTGGTCAACGAGGAACACGGCGAAGTAATCGCATGGCGTTCTGCGCCGGGAAGCCCGATCGCGCATGCGGGTGCAGTGCGATTCATGCCGTCAGCTTCGGCGGAAGAAACTGAAGTTCGCGTCGAAATGGAGTATGTTCCGCCAGCAGGTGCGGTCGGCGTGGGAATCGCCAAGGTGCTGGGTGTAGAACCGAGCATGCTCGCGGCGGAAGCGCTGCGTAATCTAAAACAGCTTATCGAAGCCGGTGAGATCACGCCAGCAAAGACGAAGAATGGGCGCAAGAAGCGCAAGGTCAAAGACGCCGACGAAGAACCTTCATAGCGCGGCGGGATAGGGGAGGCTCTGCCGGGTTTCCCTTGTCCTCCGTTTATCCGATCGTTTTCGCTTCAACCACTTCTTTCGCCGTCAGCATGAGCGCCATCAACACCTGTTCTTCGACCTTCAAGCCCCGATCATCCGCTTTCACCTCGGTGAGCTTTTCGTCATAAAGCGGTCGCAGGCGATCCTCCATAAAGGCGTCGATCACGCCGGGGTGAATATAATAAGCGCGGCTGACGCTCGTCGTGTTGCCGAGAATGTTCGCCACCACCTTGACGCCTTCGCGCACGCATTTCTTTTTCGCCGTGACGGTGCTGCCGCCGCTCATGCACAATTCGCGCACCATGTTGACCGATCCGCCCCATGTCCGAAAAATCTTCGCCGTAAAAGGCTTTCCGGTGATTTCGTGCAGATACGTGTTCACATGCGATGAATCGATGGCGCGGGGAACACCGTTTTCGTCCACATATTGAAACAATGTATAGCCGGGAATCTCTTGTGTTTTGCGAACAAGCTTCGCCAGCTTTTTATCTTTCAGCGTGATGATGTGTGCTTTGCCGCTCTTGCCGACAAATTGAAAGGTAATCTCTGCGCCGCGCACCGCAGCATGATCATCTTGCAGGGTGGTCAAGCCGTAGGTTTCGTTATCGCGCTTGTATTCCTCGCTGCCGATGCGGATCAGGGTTTGATCCAGCAGCGCGACGACGAGCGCCAGAACTTTCTGACGGCTTAATGCTGGTTCGCGCAGATGCTGCTGAACCGTTCGCCGGAGTTCTGGCAGCGTATCGCCGAATTCGATCAAACTCTCGAATTTTTTCTCGTTGGCAATCGCGCTCCAGTTTGGGTGATAGATGTACTGCTTCCGCCCTTTTTCATCGCGTCCGGTTGCCAGCAGATGCCCGTTTTTCTTGGGAGAAATCCACACCTGTTTCCATGCCGGAGGAATCACCAGCGCTTTGATCCACTCGAGCAAAGCAGGATCGGTAATGCGTTCGCCTTTGGTGTTTAGATAGACGAAACCTTTCCCCTGCTTCTTGCGAGTGAATCCTTTCGAGTCCGGTGAGATATAGCGGAGTGACGCCGCTTCGAGCCGTTCGGAGAGTTCTTCATCGGTATAGATAGACATGGGATGATCCGCTGTATTGATCCGCGCTTTTACGATACCGATCCGGCGGGATGAAAACATGGGCGTGTCTGCCTATCACGGGTGGGTAATCCGCGTCATTTTCTGCACCGGGGCGGAAAATATCCGCCACTGTTCCGATCACACATACAAAAAAGCCATGTATCGTGGAGGGCGCATAAGGAGGCAGGTATGGAAACATACACTTTTGATTTGGCACGCATCTTTGTAGGCGAAACACCGCCTTTGTTCCTGTTGGAAATCGTTTTTCGTACGCTGGTCCTGTTTGGCTATCTCATCATCAATCTGCGATTTATCGGTCAGCGGAGTGTCGGTCAATTATCGTCATTCGAGATTGCGCTGATTATCGCGCTCGGCTCAGCGGCGGGCGATCCGCTGTTTTACCCGGAAGTACCGCTCATACAAGGCATGCTTGTAATCACGCTTCTCGTCTTGTTCTCGCGGGTGATCACGACAATTGGCGCACGTTCGCGGCAGATCAACACGCTGTTAGAAGGGCGCACCTACCGGATCGTGATTGATGGCTATCTCGATTACGAAGGGGTGCAGCGTTCGATTTTGTCGCGCGGTGAGATCTACATGGAAATGCGGCAGTTAGGCATTTTGCATTTAGGGATGGTCAAACGCGCCTACCTTGAGCCGGATGGGATGATCAGCGTGTTTCACTACCCGAAAGATCGGATCAAGCCGGGGCTGCCGATCACACCGGAAAGCGATCCACAAGGCGCGGTGATCGCCGATATGGCGCACCTGATCTGCGATCGATGCGGCTATTACAAACCGTCTCCCGCGCTGATCACCGAAATCTGCCCAAACTGTCATCATGATGTCTGGACGCACCCGGTAACAACCCACGATATCGAGTTGAAATTGCAGTAGGCTATACTTCACTGTATCGCCTATTCGCATGTCAGGAAAATTCGATGCCCGCTAACTACTTCGCGCCTAACTTTCAGACGCAGCAGCAGACCGGCACCGTCGAGAACCTCACCGTACAGGGCAAAATCCCGGAATGGCTTAATGGGACGCTGCTCCGCAATGGTCCGGGGCAATTTGAGGTCGCTCACGCCGTTTATCCACACTGGTTTGATGGTCTATGCATGATGCACCGTTATACGTTTTCCGGGGGGAAAGTCTCATTCGCCAATGCATTCTTGCAGAGCAACGCTTACAAGGACGACAACGCGAACGGGCGGATTAATTACGGCGGGGTGGCAACTCCTCCTCCGCCGCTGTGGAAGCGTATCTATCAGTTGTTTAACCCGAAGTTCACGGATAACTGCAACATCCAATTTGACAACCAGTCTCAAGAATTTCTAGCCCTGACCGAGCTTCCTTCGTCATTTGTGATCGAACCGTTCACGCTGACGACGCTTGAGCCGTTCCAATACGATGACACGATTGACGTTACCATGGAAACAGCGCATCCTCATTACGCCTCGGACGGCTCGATCATCAATTACATGATCAAGTTCAACCTGAAAAGCACCTATGATATTTATCATGTCACCGGGCGCACCCGTACCAAACTTGCCGCGATCCCAACATGGTCGCCCGCGTATATGCACAGCTTTGGTTATACGGGGCGCTATGTGATCCTGACGCAGAATCCGATGAAACTGCCGCCTATCACGGGAACACTTTCGGTCGCGCTGCAATGTAACCCGTTCATCTTCAATTTTCAGTGGTACGGAAACGATCCGACGCTGTTTACGGTGGTTGACCTACAAACCGGAGAAATCGTCACCCAAGCCGAATCTGACCCGATGTACACCTTCCATCACATCAACAGCTATGTCGATGGAAACGAAATCGTGCATGATCTCGCCGCTTACCCGACCAACGAAGTTTGGAAAGCGCTGTACTTGGATGTGCTGCGATCGAATGAATTTATGCAGACACCTTCGTACATTCACCGCTACCGGATTCCGCTCAACGCGGGCAAGCAGACGACGATCAAAGCAGAGCAGATCAGCACGGTGCAGTTTGAACTGCCGCGCATCAATTATGGGCAGTACAACACAAAACCGTATCGTTATGCGTATGGTGTTGGCGTGGCAGACGGAACCGTTGATTTCACCAATCAACTATCAAAAGTGGATATGACAACGGGAGACGCGAAAACATGGCATCCCGATAAGCAGTACCCCAGCGAACCGATTTTCGTCGCCAACCCCGGCGGCACATCCGAAGACGACGGGTTGGTGCTTGCGACGGTATATGACGCGACCGTTGATAACTCGTATCTGCTGGTGCTGGATGGGCAGACATTCGAGGAATTGGCGCGGGCATCTCTGCCGTACCGTATTCCGTTCGGCTTTCACGGGATGTTCTATCCCCGGCTGGTCGAAAGCGTGCCTTGGTCACCGCCGCCGCTGCGGGTTGCCCGCCGCAAATCGTAAGGAATCAGCAAGCGAGAAAACTGCTTGATCGCTTGATGTGCGTACTCCCGGCGCTTTTCGGTGTCGGGAGTAATGCGGCTGTGAATAAACCACGCCAACCCTTGATCATAAACCAGCCCCAGCGCTTGAGCGCGGGTTAATGCCGCACTGATCGCGGCGTCGTCGGTCGTGCTGTTTTTCAGATATGCGAGCCAAGCGGCGTACAGGATCGCGCGCGGCTCGGCAAGCGGATAGCTCACTGCGGCGCGCTGAATCTGCGCCACTGCTCGCTCTGCTTGCGGCAGATAAGCGCGATCGCGCTCCGCCATCATCAGCCACCCATCGGCGCAAACAGCCGCGCCATCGACCATTACATAGATGTTCAAGCTGGTCATCGCCTCCAACTTTTCGAGGAGCGCGGACAGGATGTCGCGCGCGGCGATGTAATCCTCACGATAGAGCGCGCTCAGGGTGAGGGCAGAATGGGCGCTGAGAAATGTCAGATTTTGTGGTTTTTCCAGCACAAGTGCGGCGCGTGCATCCGCTTGAGATGCACTCCATTCACCGCTTAATGCCAGAAGATAGGCACGGCGGGACTGCGCTAAAGCCATTTGATTCACGCTGCCGCCTTGCAGCGTAAGCTGGAAATTCTCCGTTTGCATCTCGGTAGCACGTTCGAGATCACCATCACGCAGAAAGACGAGATCCGCCTGTACGCCGAGAATTGACACAAGCGTACGCAGATCGCCCGATTTTTGAGCGAGTTCCGAACCGGGCGCGACATGCTTTTCGACGGTTGCCCAGTCACTATCACCAGCGGCAAGCAGCGCGGCGATAAAGTGAGCAAATGCCGACGCCGCGTCATCATTGACCGATGCGGCGACTTCCATCCCCAGATCAAGGTATTTGCGCGACATTGAACGCATACGCGGGTTGCTGCTCAACACCCAACTCGTGCCCGAAAAGTGACGCACCAAGGCGTCGGATGCTCCGGCGTTCTCGCTTTCGTTCAGGGCGCGCATGCCGATATACGTACCTTTTGAAGTATCGCCCGTGTACACCGTCATTTCACCGAGCAGGAACAGCGCGCGACTGCTTTCCAGAAGGGCGGCACTGCGTGCTGAATCGACCCGCGCGTGCGGTTTGACTCCGCGAATACGGCGCGAAATTTGACGGGTCATCTCGACTGCGGTTGCGACGCGGAATCCTAGTCCTGCTTTCGGAATCGGGCGTGTGGCATAGGCGACGGCTTGATTGAGATAATTCATTGCCTGCTGAATTTGACCGCTGTAGAAATACGCCTGCCCGATCAACCGCAGTGAGCGGGCACGGTCGAGTGCGGGAATACCGGCACGTCCTTCCATCAATTCCAATGCGCGGGTGAGTTGAACAATTGCCTGAGCATATGCGCCGCTTTCGACGTTTTCCTGCCCTGCGCGGACGGCGTAATGCAGTTCCTTATCGGTATTGCCCGCCTGCCCCCAGTGATATGCCAGCGCTGCCACCCGATCAGCGGCTTCACCGTGAACCGCTTCGATCGCCTGCGCCGCTGATTGATGCAGCGCGGGCAGTTGATCGGCGGGGATTTCTTGCAAGGTGATTTCGCGCAGTTTGTCATGTGCGAACAGCCATCGTTCGTCTTGAAGTGCCAGCACCGCCCGCGACAAACAGACGTTGAGGCATTCCTCAAGGTCAAAATCGGGCGTGACGAACGATGGATCGCGCTCGATGGCGCGCCTGAGGACTTCCGGCTCAACTTCGCGCCCGATTACGGCGGCAAGCCGAAGCAGCGGACGCACATTCGGCGGAAGTTGTTCGAGGCGATGGCGAACAACAGTAATGATCCCACCCGCGAACACGTTTTGAGGCAGGGTTGCCGCGCCAACCAGATCAAGCTGTCCGGCGTTTTCCGCCAGCGCGCGGAGAACTTCGACGACGAAGAACGGATTGCCGTTGGTTTCGCGGTTGAGCAAATCCGCGACCCGCTCATGTCCTGCCCGCTCACCGAGGATCGCCTGTGTCATCAGTTCGATCTCGGCTTCGCTCAAACGGGCGAGCGGTATTACTTTCGCCGTCGGGTAGCGGGTCGGCAGTTCCGGTGATTCATCGCTCCGGTAGCTGCCGATAATCAAAATTTGGCGGTCATCGACCAGCTTACTGACGCCATCCAGAATCGCTAAACCATCGCCCGCCCACTGTAAATCTTCCAACAGCACGACGATAGGCTGTGACTGATTCAAGAATAATTGGCTCACCGTCTTGATTAAGCGGGTGAGCGCGGCGTTTGATTCAAGCGCGGGCGGATCAGGGAGCGCGTGATCGTCAAACAAGATGCCAATATCCGGCACAATCGTCTTGAGCACGCTCAACGTAGCGCGATCCGGCGTGATATTCAGAACAAGACGGCGCACGACATCCTGAAATAGACGATATGCCGCGCCGCCTGCGTTGACCGCTTGACTGCGAACGACGAGCGCGCCGCCGATCAAAGCAAACGTGCGGACTTCATCCATTAAGCGACTTTTTCCGCTGCCGCTTTCGCCGCTAACCAGCCAAAAACTGCCACTGCCGCCAACCATTGCTTTAAATGTGCCGCGCAGCAGCGCGATCTCGGTTGCACGCCCGATAAACCGCGCAGATTGAATAAAACTCTCGCGGGCGCTCGTATCTTCGACCGGACGGTCTGCGATTTGTCCCAATTCTGCGAGTACTACGCTGGCACTGGCGGGGCGTTCCGATGGTCGCTTGGTAAGCAGACGCGTGATCAGCATGGCGAAGCGTGGGTCTTCGTGTGGGAGTTCGACCGTCACCGGGCGATTCAGCACGGCGCGCAAATCGCTCATGTCAAACGGCGGATTACCGAGGAACATTTCGTAAGCGATCACGCCGACTGCATAAAGATCGCTCGATTCCGAAGGGGGATTACCGAGATAGACTTCCGGCGCAATATACTGAAGCGTGCCAACGAGCGGCGTTGAATTATCGGATTCGACGGTTTCGCGCTCGACTGCCAGCCCGAAATCGAGGACTTTCACCACACTGTTGATGACGAGGATATTCCCCGGTTTCAGGTCACGATGCAGGATGCCGCGTCGATGCAGATACACAAGCGCGTTCATCAATTGAATCAACAAATCAAACTTGCGTGCTGTTGGCGCATTAAATGCCGCTTCGGTGATCGTCTGTGCATCACGCAGCAGTTCCATCACATAAAAGGGCTGACCATCCGTATCGAAGCCGTAATCCAAGACGTTGATAATATTCGGGTGGCGGAGGGTCGCCAGCGTGCGGAATTCCTGTGCGAGTACCAACCGTTTTTCGGTCGTTTCGGTGCTAAGGCTGATTGCGGTACGTTCTCCGCGCCGGATAAAAATACGTTTAAGCGCGACATCCTGCCCGGTTAAACGATCATAGGCAACGTAAATTGCGCTCATGCCGCCGTGACCAAGCTCCTGATCAAGCCGATAACGGTTGTTCACATAGATGCCGGTCGGAGCGTTGATCATATGTCCTCGTGCTAAATCAGAATGTGCGTGCGGAGTGATATTGTATTAAACATGGAAACCATGAAGCACCGCAACCCAGTTTAGCACTCCAGAATCGCGATCAACAACTTCTCTCAATTGTCGCTTAAGTTTTTGGTTTGAGGCTGGGTATATCGTGATGAGGAACGGGGGAAAACCTCGGCTTTCCCCCAAAAGACGCGGCTGACGACTAAGCTGGCTCGGCGGCGGGGTAATCGATCGCCTTGAGCGTATTCTTGATCGCTTCCCAGCTTGCAGGTTCACCCCATTCGACCGTGACCTGTTTGTTCGGGACATTTCCAGAAACCTGCTTGACGCCCGGTTGCTGACTCAATTCGTTGACGATCGTCCGCACACACCCATCGCATCCGATGTTGGGGACGGTGAACGTTTTCTTTTCCACAGTATGGGTCTCCTTGAATCAAGTTACATCCAATTCTAGACGCATTCTGCCGCGTCGATCTTAGGAGGTTTTAAACAAACCGGGAGATTGCCCATTCCGCGTGAGTACGAATCAGCGGGCTTGGATCATCGAGCAGGGCGCGGAGCGGTGAAATCAGCACAGGATCGGCAGAATTTCCCGCTGCAACACAGGCATTTCGGATCAGTCGTTCGCGTTTGACGCGTGCCAGCGGTGACGCACCGAAGCGCAGTTCAAATGCGCTTTCGGTCATCGACAGGAGATCGACCAGCGGCGGCGCGGCACGATCGGGATCAACCGGAAGAAATGCGCGTTCGCGTGTGGGCGGCGCGAAGCGCTGAAACGGGCAGACTTCCTGACAGACATCACAGCCGAAAACCCAGTTTCCCATCAGCGAACGCAGATCAGGCGGAATTTCGCCTTTATGCTCGATGGTCAAATAGCTGATGCAGCGGCGCGCATCCAGCACATGCGGCGCGGGGAAGGCGTCCGTCGGGCAGGCATTCAGGCATCGGGTACAGTTCCCGCACATCGTCGGAGAGTGCCATGAGTCGATACTCGTGCTGGTGGT
>CALBRY010000313.1 GCA_937927665.1 uncultured Chloroflexota bacterium | reverse complement strand
GGGAGTAAGAAGATTCCTTCTGCTGTCCAATCCCGTGACACAAACCAATCGCGCCGATCGGCTGCGGGGATGGCGGCATTGAAATCATCAAGCGTCAGCTCAAACAAGATGCTCCCGTTTGTCGTGTTGACGACGCGCACGCCGTTGTCCGTCTCGCTGTTCCAGTAACCGATGACAAACTGCGCCGAATCAGGACGGAAATCCCCGAAGGTTTGGAAATCGGCGGTTCGTTCAACCGCGATCAAGGTGGTGTTTGCAGGGTCGTTTAGCGGCAGAATATAAGTTTCTTCGCGGGTGACCAAGTCCTCACCGATGTAGTACGTGATCACCAACGTTTTGCGATCCGGTGACAAATCGAGGGAATATGAGGCGTACTCATCGTAGCTGTCAAGCTGTTCATAAAGCAAGTCGGGGATTTGAATCGTGTCCGGTTCCATACCATGCCGCGTGAAAATCACGATCTCGGTTCCGTTCGGATCGTTCACCGCTGGCTGATAAAACGCGATGAACCAATCGTCGCTCGACTGGGCATATCCCATAAATGGGACGAGCACGAACAACAGGAGAATCGTAATTCGGAACAAAATCGCACGCATTGATGTATGCCCTTCAGCGTTTTAATTGAGCCTATGACTTAATTTTGCACAAGTTGAAAATTTGTGCTGAAGCAGTGTTGTAAAGCGTGAAAAACGGCGTCAGGGGGTGATGTGCGCGGCGATCCATGCAGCGATCGCGGCGTGATCGTGCGCTCCCTGTGCGACTTCCAGCACAAAATCAGAGTCGCGGTTCGGATCGTAGTGGAATTTCAGGCTGTTGCGCGTGAGGAATAACTCGACGGCTTGAATGGCAGTGCGCTTGTTGCCATCAACAAATAGATGATGATAGGCAAGCGACTCGAAATATGCCGCTGCTTTGTCGATCACGGTGGGAAACTGTTCTTCTCCGAAGAGCATCAAAAATGGGCGGCGCAGCGCGGAATGGAGGAGATGCAGATCGCGGATCATAACATCGCCCGTGATCTGATCATTGATGTTGATCACATCATGGGCGGTGAGATACTCAAGCGGGAGATTGCTATCGTTTGTTGAGTTCATCGAGAAGCCACCGTTGTTCGCGTAGGATCGTTTCAATCGCGGCGCGGTCAAGGGCTTCGTCGGGGTCATGCCGCGCTTGATCTGAGGATATCGGAAACCATGCCGCCAGTTGATCGACCGTCCAGCCGTTTTCTGCCACACGTATGATGACGTTCAGCGCGTCGGCTTGATCCCAGACGATGCGCTCACCATTGACGGCGAACATAAACACAGCGGCAACAGCGGCGGTGCGCTTATTGCCATCGGTGAACGGGTGATTACGCGCAATCGAGTGAACCAGCGCCGCCGCTTTTTCGCGCAGTGTAGGATAGGCATCCTCACCAAAGGCGCTGGAGGACGGACGCAGTGCGGCGGCTTCTAACAGCGAAATATCGCGCACCTTCTGTTTACCGGTTGCGATCTTCTCGTTATCCAACACACGCCCGTTGATGTAAATCAGTTCTGAAAGGGTCAGGTAGCGTAGAGTCATCGTGTGATGAGAAACGGGGCGATTTTAATCGCAAACCGCCCCGAATACTCGACTATTCCAACTCGACCGCGAGGGCGACAGCTTCCGCGCCGCCGAGACACAGCGCCGCGATGCCGCGCTTCAGTCCGCGATCCTTCAGTGCGTGGATCAGCGTGATCAGCACACGAGCGCCGCTTGCACCCAATGGATGACCGAGCGCGATCGCGCCGCCGTTCACGTTGATCTTTTCCATCGGGACATGATGCCCATCACGCCCCAAACCTTTGATGTCCGCTAAGACCTGCGCGGCGAAGGCTTCGTTGATTTCGAACAGATCGACATCGGCGACCGTCCAGCCTGCACGCTCCAAAGCGACGGGAATCGCCTTCACAGGCGCATAGAAAATCCATGCGGGTTCAACGGCTGCTTGACCGTAGCCGACGACACGGGCAACTGGAGCATGTCCATGCTGATCCGCGTAGTCACGACTGCTGACGATCAGCGCCGCTGCGCCGTCGTTCATGCCGGGGGCGTTGCCCGCTGTTACCGCGCCGTCTTTCTCAAAGGCGGGGGCGAGTTTCGCCAGCGCTTCGAGCGATGAATCCGGGCGGATCGACTCGTCTTTGTCGATCGTGACCGTCTGTTTTCCCTGCTGCACGCTTACCGGCACGATTTCGGCGCTGAATTTGCCCGCTTCGGTTGCTGCTTGCGCGTTTTGATGACTGCGGAAGGCAAATTCGTCCATACTTTCGCGCGTGATTTCAAGCTGACGCCCGATAAATTCGGCGGCGTTGCCCATACCCCAGTCACAGAGGGCGCACCACAGCCCATCGGTTTGGAGCGAGTCACGCAGTTGAACATGCCCGTATTTGTTACCCTTGCGGTGTGTATCGTCTAAGTACGGGGCGCGGCTCATGCTCTCGACGCCGCCCGCGATGTAAAGATCACCATCGTCCGCTTTGATCGCGTTCGATGCGATCATGACCGCCTTCAAACCGCTGCCGCATACTTTGTTGACGGTGATCCCGCCCACACTCTCAGGGACGCCAGCGCCGATGCTCACCTGACGGGGGAGCGCCTGTCCGACGCCCGCGCTGACGACATTACCGAGGATGACTTCGCTCACATCGGCGGCATCAATGCCCGCGCGCTCTACCGCCGCTTTCACTGCGACTTTGCCGAGGTCTGCCGCGCTGACATTACTTAAGCCGCCCAAAAACTTGCCAATTGGAGTGCGTGCGCTAGAAAGAATGACGGGGTCACGCCCGTTTTTACCATTTTGTGCCATATTAGATGTCTTTCAAGTGAAATAACGTTTCCCATGTTGATTTTAGATCACGATGGATGTTCTCTAAAGTGTCAGGAATCACCCTTGTCGATGCTACCGTTGTCATGAAGTTGGAGTCGCCGTTCCAGCGGGGGACGATGTGAAAGTGATAATGCGACGCGATGCCCGCCCCTGCCGCCGATCCGATATTCGCGCCCAGATTAAACGCCGGGGCATTGTAAGCTTTTCTTAAAACAGCCAACGTCCGGTTGACGGTGAGGATTAAATCGGTCAGCGCCTCCGGTGCGAGTTTCTCCTGTGTATCGACATGCTCATACGGCACAACCATCACATGCCCGTTGTTATACGGGTACAGGTTGAGCGTCACATACACATATTTTGAACGCGCGATGATCTGCTGCTCGTTCGGATCAGTCAGCAGATTACAGAAAACGCAGCCATCCACGAGCTTTTTTTCTCCTGTGATATATCCCATACGCCACGGCGCGTAAATGTGCTCCACTCAAATTCCTTTCATGCTTATGCTTTGACCGCTCCGGAAATAATCCCCCGGATGAAACTTCTTTGAAAGAACAGGTACAGGATGATGACCGGCAGGGATACGAGGAGCGATCCCGCCGCCATAACCGGAATATCGGTCGCATAACGTCCGCGCAGCAGCGCAAGCCCTACGGGGAGCGTTCGCAAATCGCCGGTGACCATCACCAGCACCAGAAAAAATTCATTCCATGTCCACATGAACAGCAGCACGACGAGCGACAGCAAGGCGGGCATCGAAAGCGGGAATAGGACGCGCCACACGACACCCCATGTTGTGCAGCCATCGACCACCGCCGCATCGATGATTTCGGACGGGAAGTTTTTGAAATAGGCGCGCATCCAAAAGGTGCCAAAGCTGAAACTCAGCGCGATCTGGGGCAAAATGACCGCCCAATACGTATCGCGCAAGCCGAGATTTCCCATCAACTGCCATAACGGGATTATGACCGCCTCAAACGGGATCATCAAGCCGAGCAGAATCACCAACAGTAGGGCATTCGCGCCGGGGAATTTGAACATCCCGAACGCAACACCGGACATGGTTGAAAGGATGGTCGCAATGACTACCACGGGAATAACGACGATCAAGCTGGAGCCGAAATAGGTCGAAAAACGCGCGCCTGTCCACGCCTCCGCGAAGTTATCGAAGCGCCACTGCTGCGGGAGCGCGAAAATACCCGCCGCGAGTTCGCCCGTATCTTTGAACGCCGTCAACACTACGCCGATAAATGGCAGCAGCGCCGCCACTAGAAAGACGATCAGGATCGCATAGCTGAAAGCATCTTGTCGCGTGCGGCTGGTCATTGTTCCTCCTCAGCCGCTTGGCGCTGCTGAATCCAGTACACCGATCCCGATACGACGAGGATGATCACCCCGATGGCGACCGCGATCGCGGAGGCATATCCGGCGCGGTTACGGTTGAATGCTTCATCGTAGATCAACAGGCTGGTGACGAGCGTTGTTTTGCCCGGTCCGCCGCTCGTGAGGACGTAAACCAGATCGAATACGCGAAGCGCCGCGATAAATGTTAAGACAAAGGCGACGAGAATTTGCTGTCGCAAACCGGGGAGCAGGACATAACGGAATTCCTGCCAGCGGTTCGCGCCGAATGCCCGCGCCGCGTCGTAGAGTTCTTCGTCAATCGCTTGCGCGCCTGCAATAAATAAGACCATGCACAAGCCGTATTCCACCCATGACCCGACTGAACCCACCGCCAATCGTGACCATGCGAAATCGCCCAACCATGCGCGCCCTTGAATGCCAATGCTTTCAAGAAAAATGTTGATCGGTCCATCGAGCGTGAACAACCAGCGCCAGATGATGCCGACCACGACGGGACTCATCACCTGCGGGATGAATAATCCGGCGCGGAAGATCGTCATGCCGCGCAGTCGCCCGCGTGTGAGGATCGAGGCGAGAAATAAGCCCAGAAGAATTGGAATCAGTGTGTAAAAGATGACAAAGAAGGCATTGTTGCCGATTGCGCGCCAAAAATCGGGATCGCGGAACATTTCGGCGTAGTTTTGCAAGCCGGGGTTGGTGGGTTCGCTAAAACCCGTCCAATCGTAGAAGCTGTAACGCGCTGTGTTGATGATCGGTACGAGGACGAACAGAGCATAAAGCGTCACGCCGGGAAGAATCAGCAGATAAGCCTGCCACCGCTGCCCGAAGGGTCGCCATGATCTTGAATGCTGCGCCGGAGCGCTCACAATGGAGCGCTCCGTTCGTTTTTGTACGGGTGAATTACTCTGCTGCACGGTACTCCGCTTCAACCGTTTCAATGAATGCTTCCGGGGTTGTGACGCCCGCTAGAAGTTCTTGAATGTACGCCGCGATATCCGGCACTGTCCAGTCCCAATAGTGACCAACCGCATCCGCACCGCTGATCGTATTCCACGCGGCGATCACATCGGCGGTCAGTGTGCCTTCGGTGATCGAGTCGCTTTCGACGGCGACAGCGGGCAGATAGCCGTATTCGAGCAGGAGCGCGCCCGCATCGGCGCTGGTCATCAAGTCGATATATTCTGCCGCAAGGTCAGGATTTGCAGAGGTGGATCGGATGCCGTAGCCCAAGCCAACACCGCCAACATTGAGCGGAGCTGCGCCCGCTTCTGCCGGAGGAACGAGGAAGAAGCCAACCTGATCTTCGCCCAATTCCTGACTGATTCCGCCAGCCATCCAGCTTCCGGTGATCCACATCGCGCCTTCGTGATTCAAGAATGCGCCTGTCGTGGCATTGTCGTAATCCATGCCTTCAAAGCCGGGGGAGAAGTAGCCCGCGTTCACCCAATCGACCATCGTCTGCGCGCCCAATAGATTCGCTTCGGTCGCATATGTGCCGCCTTCGTAACGGAAGGTGAACGCATCGGCTTCTTCGCGCGTGCCGTAGCTGTGTTGAATCGCGCCGAGGGTGTGGATCGCGGGCCAGCCATCAAGACTACCGAACACGATCGGGGTTTTGCCCGCATCATGCAGCGCTGCGAGCACGGTTTCAAATTCTTCGAGTGTTTGGGGGACGCTCAAACCGAGTTCTTCAAAGTCGGAACGCCAGTAAAACACGCCGACGACTTCCGCCGTGTTGGAAACACCATAGAGCGTATCACCGCCGAACTGCGTACCGTCTGCGCTCCACATATTGCGCGTGTGCAGTCCCATGCCGTAGCGATCCCACCAGCCGAATTGATCGGCGTAATCATTGAGCGGCAGCAGCAGACCCGCCTCAACCAGCGCGCCCATATTGGCGAAACCTTGATTGATCATCACTACATCCGGTCCGCCTTCCGAAGCGAGCGAAAGCGGTAGTAAATCAGTCAGTGAAGACGTATCGTAAGAAATGCGGACGATGTGAACTTCCGGGTGTTCAGCAACAAACTGTGCGTGAAGTTCCACAATCATCGCCTGTTCCGCATCACGGGTGAAGTTATCCCACACCGTGAGCGTAATTGATTCCTGAGCGGAAACGCTCAGCGCCAGCGCCGCCATGAGCAGCGCCGAAATCAGCAGGACACTCCACTTGCGCGTATTGAACATTGCTAAACGCTCCTTAACCGTTATCATCAATTCGATAATCCTCTGCTACGCGATCTAGACCGCCTATTGCAGCGAGATCATACATGATGGGGGGAAATCACGACAGCGAAACCATTGTTTAATCCGCACGTATTGTCAGCGGAACTGCACCCGAGGCAGGTTCGCTACTTCCCGCAAATCGCCAGCACCAACGATCTCGCCCTTACGCTGCTCAATCAAAACGCCCCCAATGGAACGATCGTTGTTGCCGATGAACAGACAAAAGGACGCGGTCGATTGGGGCGAACATGGTTCGCACCGCCCGGCACTTCGCTCCTGTTTACGGTGATTATGCGGTTGCCGCAGTCCAGTTTATCCCGCTTGACGATGCTCGGAGGGCTGGCGGTTTGCGAAACCCTTCAGCAGATGGGGATTGAGCAGGTGGGGATCAAGTGGGCGAATGATGTACAAATTCGAGGGCGCAAAGTCGCAGGCGTGCTCCCCGAAGCGGCATGGGAAGGCAGCAGACTGACCGGGGCGATTCTCGGAATCGGCGTGAATGTGTCGGTGGATTTTTCGGAAAGTCCATTTCGTGATA
Organism: uncultured Chloroflexota bacterium; assembly: GCA_937927665.1. Taxonomy (GTDB): domain Bacteria; phylum Chloroflexota; class Anaerolineae; order Aggregatilineales; family Phototrophicaceae; genus Flexifilum. Next base: position 9,025 of record CALBRY010000313.1, on the reverse strand, counting down.
CGGCGATCAGCCTTCAGGATGCGATCGAAACCCCGATCGATCGGCTGGATTTGCTTAAGCGTATTCTTGCGCGGCTTGATGCGTGGGTTGATCGGCTGGAAAGCGACAGCTTATTTCAAGCATGGCGTGATAACCTCAACATGATCGGTCAGTACGTCTCTCTTGATGGGCGGCGCTGTCGGGCTGTTCGGGTGGACAGCGATGGCGCACTGGTCATCAGCGATGATAACGGCACGCTTCAGCGTGTGATCGCAGGGGACATTCTGTTAGGGTAGTGTGAGTACAACTCAATGAGCATTCGGCTGGATTGGGAAATAGAAGCCGAGCGGGAAAGTTTACGCGGCGGGACGGAAGACCCGGAAACTCGCCGCCGCCGCCGTCGAGCGCAATTTGGACTGCTGCTGCTAATTCTGCTGGTGACAGTCGTGATCGGCGGGCTTGTGGGCGTTGTCGTGCTGCGACTGCGCTACGTGGATTGGCAAATCGAGCAGCAGCTCCGCGATACCGTAGAGGCGGAAATTGCCGCACTGCGGATCGGTGATCAATCGGCATTTTTGCGAATGCAGCGCAGCGATGATCCCGATTGGCTGCGTTTGCAGGCGGCTGAGTTTCAAGCGTATCAAGCCTTAAAACTTGAGCCGAACACGTTCTTTCCGGGCGAGATCGTCTCGGTAGCGTTCGATGGACAGACCGCACGCGTACAAATTCGAGAGATCATCGAAGGCGCGGCATACGAACGGGTCTGGTTCTACTGGAACTATCAGATCGATACGGAATCGGATGGCGACGGCGAGGTGGACGGATGGCGTCATCTGCCGCCGCATTATCCTTTCTGGGGAGAAGTGCAGACGCTCGAAGGCAGTGCGGTGACGATCAGCTATCATGATCTGGATGCGCCTGTCGCTGTGATGGCACGCGATCAAATTGATAGGTGGGTTGGGACGGCACAGGAGATTTTCGGCGTGGTGCTGCCGCCGATCACCGTCGAAATCGTGCCTGATCCGGGATTGATCGCGGGTTGGGTGGGCGATACGTGGACGCTGCGGATTCCGTCGCCGCTCACAACGCGGATGCGCGTCGATTCGCCGTTTGATCCGGCGGTACAGTTGATCGCTGCGGATGCAGTCGGCGATCGCATGGTGAATACGCTTACGCACAATCTATCCATGACGTACCCGGCGGATGCGTATTATCTGCGGCGTGCGGTTGTTTCATGGCTGACCGGTCGCTTGACCGGACGCCAAACCAACGCATTTTTGTTCACCAGTTTGGCGCAAAACTACGGCGATCAAGCAGTCGCGGCGTTTATGCTGGCAATTCAACCCGATTCCAGCGTGCGCTTGTTCGCTGATACGCTCGGATTGTCATCGATTGATCAGGCGGCGCTCGATTGGCGTGATTACCTGACATGGCGGCTGGCGCTCGAAGGGGAGTTGATCAGCCGGGGTGATGAAAATGCCTTTTTATCACTCTATGACGTGAATGACCCGATGATTCGCCAGCTTGCGGCGACTCGCTATTTAGCGCGGGATGGCTCGGACGGGTGGGTTGTCACGGCGTTGACACAGGAAGTCGATTTGGCGGGGATTCCGACCCTACGCGCCGCTGTAGTCAAGAACGGGGAAGAATCGGCGATACTGTTTCGATTATCAGATGGGGTGTGGAAACGCGCCAGTTAGCATACAATCCTAAGCATGATGACGAATTGCGAGAGGAGCACGAATCATGCCAGATTTATTGGATGAACTGCGTCAATCGCCGGCGGATAACGAACCAGAAACTGCCGCCGCCGATTTCCCCATCGAAGGGGATGAATCCGCCGAGAAGCGCTTCCTCGGTATGACCGCCGTTGAGCGCATGTTCATTACCATGTTTGTATTTCTGGTCGTGCTGGTGCTTGGCGCGGCGATGCTGCTGGCGACGGGGCGATTGGTCGTCTAGCAGGGTGAAATTCAGGGACAGAGCATGCCCTGTCCCTGAACGAATTGCTAACTGCCAGGATTGAGGATCAGTCGTTCCGCTGCTGCTGCATCAACGGCGGCGCGCGTGTACAACATCGGCTTGTATTCGATATTGCGCCAGTGATCGATCATGTCGCTGTAGTGCGCGCTGAATGCGTGACCACTCTGCCCGGTCGTGTGCATTGTCCAACTCGCATCCAGATCGGCAAGATCGATGATCATGCGGTACGAAGGAAGCGCGGCAACCGTAAAATCATCGCCGCCCCATCCGGTCGCGTTGACGATTTCTGATCCGCCTGCCGTTTCATACGGTCCACGATTGACCATATCCTCGATCAAGCTGATTCCGCTCAAACCCAACGGATTGCTTTCAAAGGTTGCGGTGTGAATCGCGCCCCAACGCCATGCCGTTCGATCTGAACCGTGCGCGGCGACGGCGTTATCCCATGCTTCGCGCAGAGAGCGAATTAAGATTTCGTCGCGGGTTTCGGTGACATCTGCGGTTGCGGTGTCATCCCACCAGACATTTTCCGGTTCTGCCATCAACTGAGAAGCCGCCCACAAATCTCCTTGTCCTGCGCTGCGTGCTTCGCCAAGCTGATCATCAAACAGGTTGGTGAGCATTCGCACTGTGAAATGCGACCACAAGACCGCCTGTGCGCTGCCCATGTCGTTCCGCAGATCCCACGCCGCCAGCCAATCGCGGGCATCGCTCAACGATGCGTCGTCGATCGTGAGCGCGGTCAGATACGGCATTATGTCCCGCGCCATCAGATTCATGTTATCGCCTTGAATCTGCGAGAATGTTTCGCGGGTGTGCGGCGCAAGTTCGGTGAGCATATCGACAATACGCTGACCACGATACCCGTATGACCAGTCATAGCTCAGGCGATAATTCGCGTCTGCACCAAGTTCTTCCGCCAGTTGATCGTAATATTCCGGCGGTACAACGGCTTGGTTGGCGGTGGCGATAAAATCACGCGCCGGGTTGTAGATGCGCGGCATGTTATCGAACGGAATATAGCCCTGCCATTCAAATTCGCTTGTCCATCCGGGGATGGGAGTTAAGCCATCATGACCAGCGGCGCGGATCGGCATACGTCCCGGTGTTTGATAACCGATATTGCCATCAACATCGGCATAGACGAAATTTTGCGCGGGCACATCGAAATAGGACAATGCGGCGCGGAATTCTTCCCAATTATCCGCACGCGAAACCGCAAACAGTGAACGTGCCAGCGTGGTTGGCTCAAATGCTGTCCAGCGTAGCGCCACCGGATCGACATTATTGAATCCGGTCAGTTCACCTGTTTCAGGATCAATGTCGTTGTCGTTGATGATCGGCCCAAAATGAGTTTCCCGTATTTGGAAGCGTACCGGTTCGCCGCCGTCACCGAAACGAATTTCGGCATCGTGAACCGTCATATCGCGCCATTCGCCGTCATATTCGTATTGGAGCGGATTATCGGGATTGACGCGGATTTGATACAGGTCTTGCACGTCCGCGCCGACGTTGGTCACGCCCCACGCGATACGCGCATTGTGTCCGGTTACGATTCCGCCAAACTCCGCGAAGGTGAAGCCGGATACATCGAACGGACACGCTTCACTGACGGGTTGGCAGTGCAAGCCAATTTCGTACCAGATCGATGGCATTTGAATGCCGAGGTGCGGATCGTTGGCGAGTAGGGCAGTTCCGCTGGCGGTCATATCGCCCGAAGCAACCCAGTTATTGCTGCCAATTCCTGTATCGGTGACCATCGACGCGGCATCTAGCCCGCCCGCGACGCGCAGGGAAACCGGCGTATTGACCGTCGCCGGAGCAAACGTCGGCAGCGCGGCAAGGCTGCTTTCGGAGATGGGCAAATCTTCCGGGAATACGATGGTCGCGTGCTCGCCAAACGGATAGGGCGGCGCGTAATCTTCGAGCATGTCCGCGCCGAACTGCGCGATCAATTCTTGACGAATGAGTTCGCGGGCATGATGTCCGCCCGTCAAATCCCATGCCATCACCTTCCCCCAAACGAGTGAGTCGGTGAGCGTCCACGGTTCAACGGTGATATTGACACCTGTCACGCCGAGCAGACGATATTCCAGCGCCAGATGTTCTTTCGGGCGGCTGCTGATATATGCGTTTACGCCATCGACGAACGCCTGCAAAAATTCGCGGGTTTCGTCATCCAATGAAGCAACTTCTTGTTCAGCGGCGCGCAGCCAGCCGACCGTCTGAATAAACACATCCGTCCCCATCAGGCTGTCGTTCGCGCCTGTCAGTTCCTGGATTGTGCCGCGCCCGATATGACGGGCGAATTCCATTTGCCACCAGCGATCCTGTGCCTGAGTATAGCCTTGAGCGAAGAAGAGATCATGTGTGTTCGATGCGTAGATATGCGGCACACCGTAAGAGTCTCGCAGCACTTCCACCCGGTCAGTCAATCCGGTAACGTTGATTTCGCCGCTGGTTTGGGGCAGCGGTCCGCGTGTCGTATCGTTGTAAAGGACGAACCCGCCCACAACGACAACCACGAGTATCAACAGCAGTACCAGCAAAACTATTCGTAAGACTTTCATCCGTTCTTTTGCTCCAAAGTGTATTGAGATTCAGTTGACCTGTTGGAATGGCAAGTGTGAAGTCTATCGTGCTCTTGCGGCTACGGGGTAATTCTGGTGTGTTTCTCCCTCAACGATGCCCAATACCGGGGGTCGAAAGTTTTGACAAAATGAGCTATAATGAGGGGGATATGTCGAACAAATAAGCGAACGCGCAGAGAGCGGCTATGGACTATATCGGATCGGTTCGTCCCGTCAACATTAACGAGGAAATGCGGGGGAGTTATCTGGATTATGCCATGAGCGTAATCGTTGCCCGCGCACTACCTGATGCCCGTGACGGACTCAAACCCGTGCATCGACGCATCTTGTTCGCGATGCATGATATGGGCATTCGCTCGAATACTGCTTACAAAAAGAGCGCCCGTATCGTTGGGGAAGTGCTGGGCAAGTATCACCCACACGGCGATGTGGCTGTGTATGATGCGATGGCGCGTATGGCGCAGGACTTTTCGCTGCGCTATCCCCTCGTCGATGGACAGGGTAACTTTGGCAGCATGGACGGCGATAGTCCGGCGGCGATGCGTTACACCGAAGCACGTTTGGCGCGGATCGCTGAAGAACTGCTGGTCGATATCGACTCAGATACGGTCGACTTCACCGATAACTATGATGGCACACAACAAGAACCGACGGTGCTTCCCGCACGCCTGCCGAATATGCTCCTCAACGGCGCAAGCGGGATCGCGGTCGGGATGGCGACGAATATTCCGCCGCACAACCTCCGTGAACTCGCGGCGGCGATCGCGTATGTGATTGACCGCTACGAAACGCTTGAGGACATCACGGTTGATGAACTGACCGCATTTGTGAAAGGTCCTGACTTTCCCACGGGTGCGATCATCATCGCCAGCGATGAAATGAAAGAAGCGTATGCGACCGGGCGCGGGCGTGTTGCCATTCGTGCGCGCTGCGAAGTCGAGGAGACGAAAACCGGTCGGCATCGTCTGGTATTCACCGAGATTCCGTATCAGGTCAGCAAAATCTCGATCATCGAGCGCATTGTGCAGTTAGTGAAAGAAGATCGCCTGACACAGGTGAGCGATCTGCGCGATGAGAGCGATCGTGATGGGATGCGCCTCGTGGTTGAACTAAAGCAAGGCGCGCAGCCGCTTAAGGTGCTGAACCAGCTTTATAAATACACGTCGCTGCAATCGACGTACAGCATTCAAATGCTGGCACTGGTGGATGGCGAACCGCGCACACTCAGTTTGCGCCGGATGCTGCAAATCTACATCGACCATCGCTACAGCGTCATTCTGCGCCGCTCACAGTATGAGCTTGGCAAGCGCCGCGCCCGCGCTCATATTCTGGAAGGGCTGATCAAGGCGCTGACGAGTCTTGACTCGATCATTCAGACGATCCGCGCCGCTGACAGTGTTGAACAAGCACGCGAGGCGCTGGTTTCGCGGTTTGATCTTTCTGAAGCACAAGCAAATGCGATCCTCGAAATGCAGCTTCGCCGCCTTGCCGCATTGGAGCAGCAGAAACTGAACGACGAGTTCAACGAAGTGATGGCGCGCATTGCCTACCTTGAGGATTTGATCGCATCCCCTAGCAAGATTCGTGACTTGATCAAGAGCGATCTGAGCGAAGTCGCGGAAAACTTCGGTGACGAGCGGCGTACCCATGTCGAATATGGCGTCAGTGCGAACTTTGACGAATCCGATCTGGTGCGTGATGAAGAAGTCATTATCCTGCTGACGCAGCATGGCTATATCAAGCGCGTACCGTCCAGCGCGTACCGCTCACAGCGGCGCGGCGGTAGAGGCGTGATCGGCATGACGACGAAGGATGAAGACGGGCTTCAGGAGATCGTCTCCGCAAACAGCCTTGATACGGTCTTGTTCTTCACAGACAAAGGACGTGTCTATAGCGAACGCGCTTTCGCCATTCCCGAAGCGGGACGCGCCAGCAAAGGCACGCTGATCCACACGATTCTTAACTTGATGCCCGATGAACATGTCTCCAGCATTGTGCCTGTCGACTCGTTCAAGAAAGAGGGTTTCTTCATTCTGGCGACTCGCTACGGTCGCATCAAGCGCGTAACGCTGGAAGAATTCGAGGCGGTGCGTCCAAGCGGATTGATCGCCATGAATCTTGATGAAGGCGATACGCTCAGTTGGGCGCGTTACACCGATGGCGATCAAGATGTGGTCGTCGTATCGTCAGCAGGGCAGAGCATCCGCTTCCATGAAAACAAGGTGCGCGTGATGGGACGTCAAGCGGGCGGCGTGAATGCGATGCGCCTTGCTGAAGGCGATCGACTGGTTGGCATGGATGTGATCAAAGCACAGGATACGCATGTTTTGGTCGTGACCGAGCGCGGTTATGGCAAGCGCACACCGATTGACGCCTACCGCACGCAAGGGCGCTACGGCTTGGGCATTCGCACGATCACACGCGACGAGAGAACCGGCGCGATTATCGGGATGCGCTGCATCAATGCGACCGATGATATTCTGCTGATCACACACGGGGCGATTGTGCTTCGCACCAGCCTTGATCAAATCCGCGAGACGGGGCGGAATACGCTCGGCGTTAAGGTGATGCGTTTGCAGCACGACGACGCACTCTTTGGTATCGCGATCATGGCGGCGGATACTGGCGCAGATGAAACAATGGTCGAGAGCGAAGACGGCGTTGAGGACACCGGCGAATTGATCGACGGTGAAGAACCGCCTGCCGCCAACGTCAACGGCGAAGCATCACTGGGATAACCCCTTCGGAATACAAAAAACCCCGCCGTGTCATCACGAGCGGGGTTAAAAATTGGTGCGCTAATGGGCAGGGCGGGGAGATTACTCCTCGTCTGCTTCTTCTTCCTTACCCTTCTTAATGACTTCGGGTTCAACGCTGGTGACTTCACCTTCCGGCAGATCTTCGACAACCTGCTGAATAGTGACACGTACGATCATGTCGTCGCCATCGGTGAGAATGTGGAGCGTATCGCTGACACGCAGGTCACGGACATAAATCGCATCATTGATGTTCGCCAAGGTGGAGAGATCAACGTCGATCCGGTCAACAAGGTCGCCGGGGAGCGCTTCGATTTCGAGCGTTTGAACACCGTTGAGCAGCACACCTGAAAGGCGCTGGACGGCGGGCGATTCGTTGATGAGGTGGATAGGAACTTCGGTGCGGATTTTGGTCGCCATATCGACCGCGAAGAAATCGACGTGTTCGATTTCGCCCCGCAGAATGCTGCGCTTGACTTCACGCGCAAGCACGGTCTGCTGTGACGAACCCAGATCGACTTGAATCAGATGCGTTCCACCTGCTTTGCGGAGCGTAAGCTCCAGCGCGCGATACGGCACCTGCACCTGAATGGGCTGAATCTTCGCGCCGTAGATAATTGCAGGAACAAGTCCCTGTCTGCGGAGCTGGCTGACTTTCTTACCTGTGATCGTCCGAGGCTGTGCCTCTAACGTATAATTATCCGCCACGATGGTTAAACTCCTAGAAGAATGAACGCAGAACTTACAAGAAAACACCCGGTGGAATGCGCGCACCGGGCGTTCGTGAGAGCGGGTGATGGGATTCGGACCCACGACATTCTGCTTGGGAAGCAGACACTCTGCCAGCTGAGTTACACCCGCACAACAGTAATACAGATTATAGGAAATTGGGGATATGCTGTCAAGGCTGATGCGCGTTTTCGCACAACCACGCCTTTTCGTACAATCACCTGTATAATGCACATCCCGAACGGGAAATACGCGTACTCGTCGGGTGCGACCAATCAAAGGGGCTAGAATGCGGGGGTGGAAACAGCTGGCGATCGCTGGAATTGGTGTGGCGATCAGCGTATTGGCGATTCTGTCGATCTTGAATCAGGTCGGCGCGGATCAACTCCTGAATGCGTTCCGAACAGCGCGTTATGAATATGTTCTCATGTCTCTTGTGGTCATCGTGCTGGGTTTGTTGGCGCGCGGCGTGCGCTGGCGGGTACTGCTCAATGATGAACTTTCTACCGGGCGTTCATTCTTCATTATGAACATCGGCTACATGGTGAATGGACTGCTCCCGCTGCGCTTAGGCGAAGTTGGGCGGGCGTATCTCGCGTCTAGAGCATCGCCAAATATAACAACGATGGGCGCACTAAGCACCATTGTTATTGAACGCATGCTTGATCTCGTAGCTGTCTTGGTCATTCTCGGCTTCGCAGTGATTTCTGCGCCTGTCCCAGAATTCGTTCGCATTGCTGCTATTGGGTTTACCCCAACAGTTATCATTGGATTTCTTGCGGTCATTTTGATCTCAAGGATGCATGATCAGGTGATAGCAGTATCGGATAGGCTGTTTGAGAAAATCCCTTTAGCTAAACGGCTTCACCTAGATAGGTTTGTTAGGCAATTCTTGGATGGGTTAGCCCCATTTACAAAAACACAAGCGAAAATCCTGTGGCTTACGCTTCTGTGGACGGTTATTTCATGGGGGTTCTCGCTGCTTTC
>CALBRY010000312.1 GCA_937927665.1 uncultured Chloroflexota bacterium | reverse complement strand
AAGACGTTGATGCACCACACACGCTTTTTGCTCTCTGACGCGGGTCCGGATGAAAACGAATGAAAATCTGTCCTAACTGCGCGCATCGCAACCGTGAAGGTTATTTTTATTGTGAAGAATGCGGACGCCTGCTAACAGGAAAGGATACGCGCGCGATCAAGCTTGAGACCAAAGACCTGCCTAAAGAAGCGATGACCGGTATCTTTGGAACCGCACACTTTGAGAAAGACGCGACGATCGTTTTGATGATCCGTGACGCAAATCAACCGGTCACGTTCAAACCCGATCGGCGTGTGGTGTTCGGACGGCTTGATCCAAGTGCCATCAACAAGCCGGATATCGATCTGACACCCTATGGAGCGTTAGAGAACGGTGTTTCCCGCATTCACTGCGCTATCTACCGTGATGACATGACACTGACCATCATCGATCTAGGCAGTGCGAACGGCACGCATCTCAATGGTCAGCGGTTGATTCCAGAAGTTCCCCGCGTTCTGCGTGACGGGGATGAGATACAATTCGGTAAATTGGTGGCGCATCTGTATTTCAAAACGAGCGGCACCTGACCTCGGAACTACGGTGTAATTGCTTGAGGAATGATGATCACGCTACTCGTACATATCAACAACGCTGAGCCGATTAAGGTGGACGTGGAACAACTACCGCAGCCGACCGATCAGGCGCTTGTGGGAAAGAATCCGCGCGAACGCACTGAACGTGAGGTTACATGGGTTGAAGATGGTGTAACGACCATCATTTTACCGTGGTGGCGTATTACTTTTGTCGAAGTGCTGCCAAATCCCAACGACGCGGCAGAATTCCCGCTGCCGTTCCGCAACGATTAAGCGGAAGAAAGGTTCTGCATGGCTGCAAACCGTCCCCCGCGTGTGCAGCAGCGCGACGGAAAACGTATTCTCGTCGTTGACGACGAGCCGCGCATGATTAATTTCATCCGCATGAATCTTGAGCTGGAAGGGCATCAAGTCCTTGAAGCACACAATGGGCTGGAGGCGCTGGAAGCGATCCGCACCCGTCTCCCGGATATTGTGCTGCTTGATGTGATGATGCCTGAACTCGACGGATTTGAAACACTGCGGATGCTGCGTGAGTTTTCAACCATTCCGGTGATTATGCTCACCGCAAAGGGTGAAGAAAACGACAAGGTGTATGGCTTAGAGCTTGGCGCGGACGACTACATCACTAAGCCTTTTGGACCACGTGAACTCTCAAGCCGTATCAAGGCGGTGCTGCGCCGCGCGGATATGCCGTCCGCGTCTCCTGATCAAGCAGCACTGCGCATCGATGATCGGTTGAGCGTCGATTTCAATCGCCATGAGGTCATCGTCAATGGTGAACGAATCAAGCTCCGCCCCACCGAATATCGACTGCTTTATCATTTGATTGAGAATGCCGGGTGGACTGTGCCGCATGATCAACTGCTGGCGAAAGTCTGGGGCTACGAATATCGCGATGAAGCGCACTATGTACGTTTGTACGTCAACTATCTGCGCGAAAAAATCGAGGCAGATCCCTCGAACCCTCGCTATATTTTGACTGAACGTGGAGTCGGCTATCGCTTTATCGACTTCAGGCGCTCTGCGGATGACACTTCAGCAGACGAGATTTAAAACGGGGATCAGATGATCCCCGTTTTTTCTATGCCGTAGTTTCAAACTCGCTTCGAAGCTGTTCATACTGTGCTTTGAAGTCAGTTTCCATCGCGGCTTTCGCGTCGTCGGAAAGACAGCTTTGGCGCACCGCATTCAATGCGATTTGCTCCAGTTCGTCAATTCCAAAACCGAGCTTTTCGACAACCATTGCGTATTCGTCATTCAGTGTCGACCCGAGGTAGGTCGGCATATCGCTGCCCAAAAATACGGGAATATCCGCATCATACAGTGTGCGAAGCGGGTAATCTTCGACTCGTTCGATCCAACCACTCTTGACCGCACGCGTTAAGTTCACACCAACGCCGATCCGCTGATCCGCAATCGTCTTGAGCAGTTCCGGCGTTTCAGCCGTCCCCCAAGCGTCATACAAGCGCGTCGGCAGTAGAGCATCCAGCGTCCGCTTGACGCCGTCCGCACCTTGCTGATCGCCTGCGCGTGCGACACGCGGGATACCCTTCTTTTCGATAGCGCGGAATGGGCGTTCAAACTGCCCGATCGGCTGTACGCTTTCGCGTCCGCTCAAGCCAAGCGCGACAACGCCGCCCTTCTTCGCTGAAACACTGCTGACCCATCGTGCCATTTCATCGGCGCGGCGCGGTTCATCACGCGGGATCGTGAAAACCCACGCTATCTTGATGCCCCATCCGCGTTCAGCACGTTCACGTCCATCATTGATGCCGCTCAGGAAATCATCTGCGGACAGGTTGAGTGCTGACCAGATGACTGGATTGACGCTGATCTCGGCGTATTTCACATTTTGGTGATGCAGAGCAACACCCGCATCGTAGACCACGCGCGCAAGGTCTTCGACTTCCAGTATCCAGCCGCCGACCGTCTTCACGATATCATGAAGGCGCTTAAAATCGGGCTTGTCAATCAAATTCAACCAGTCGTTGAAATGCTTGATGTGATCGGGGATTTCGTTCATTTCGGCGAGAATTTTAAGTGTCCGCTTGCGTACCGCTCCTTCGAGCGAAACGTGCAGATCGACTTTTGGCATCGCCTGAACATATTCAGATAGGTTCATCGTTTTTCCTTCAACCGTCGTTCTTACTCTGCCGCCGAGTCATTCGTCGCAGCGTTCGTGATCAATGTGTGTGCATCTGCCTGATGCGCGCTCTTGCGATGCTCAAGCGCCGCCTTAATCAATCCCATGAACAGCGGATGAGGTGAATCGGGGCGGCTGGCAAATTCTGGATGGAACTGACTGCCCACCATAAACGGATGATCGACTAATTCCGCAATTTCGACAAGCGTATCATCCGGGCTAACACCGCTGAACCGCATGCCCGCTTTTTCAAAATCGGCGCGGTAGCGATTGTTAAATTCAAAGCGGTGACGATGACGTTCCTGCACCAACGATTGATCGCCATAAGCGATCCGCGCCGCCGAATTTGGCTGAAGCTTGCACGGATAAAGCCCTAAACGCATCGTACCACCCATATCCGTCACGGAGCGCTGTTCAAGCATCAAGTCGATGATGTGATGTTCGCTTGCGGTTTCAAACTCGCTGCTGCTGGCATCTTCCAGCCCGATCACATGCCGAGCGAATTCGATGCACATCGTCTGCATGCCAAGACATAACCCCAAATATGGGATTCGGTTTTCACGCGCATACCGCCCCGCGAGGATTTTTCCTTCAACACCGCGATACCCGAATCCGCCGGGAACAACGATCGCATCAACCGTATGGAGATGTTCCCACGCCTTACCTTTTTCCAGATCGGTCGAGCTGATCCATTCAATATCCGCATGCGCATCTTGCGCAGCGGCAGCATGAAACAATGCCTCTTTCACGCTCATATAAGCGTCATGGAGTTCTACGTATTTGCCGACAATGCCGATGCGGACATTGTTTCGCGTATTCCGCATCCGGGTTACCATGCGCCGCCAGTCACTCAGATTCGGTTCACTGCGCGGAAGTTCCAGCCGATCAACGAGCAGTTCACCTAAACCGGATTCTTCCAACAGAAGCGGCACATTGTAAATCAGATCCGTTGTCATCAACGGAATCACGGCTTCGGGTTCAACATCGCAGAAAAGCGCTATTTTGTCCGTCACCTCTTTACCGACAGGATAATCGGTGCGGGCGATGATCACATGCGGGTTGATCCCGATACTGCGGAGTTCACGGACGCTGTGCTGCGTCGGCTTCGTCTTTAGCTCACCCGTTGCGCCGATGTACGGCAAAAACGTAACATGGATGTACAGCGTATTGGCGCGTCCAATGCTCTGTCGCATTTGACGAATTGCCTCAAGGAATGGGAGGCTTTCAATATCGCCGACCGTTCCACCCACTTCGACGATGACCACATCGGCATCAATATCCTTGCCCACGAGCATCACACGCCGCTTGATTTCATTGGTAATGTGCGGGATGACCTGTATAGTGCCGCCCAGATAATCGCCGCGCCGTTCTTTGTCAATGACATCGCTGTAAACCTGCCCAGCGGTGACGTTACAGGTGCGGTTCAAACTTTCGTTAATGAAACGCTCATAATGACCCAGATCAAGATCCGTTTCCGCACCATCAGCGGTGACGAATACTTCACCGTGTTGATAGGGACTCATCGTACCGGGATCGACATTCAGATACGGATCGAGTTTCTGAACCGCAACTTTTAAGCCCCGCGCTTTCAACAGCCGCCCGATCGCGGCGGCAGTCACGCCCTTTCCTACCGAGCTAACCACCCCGCCTGTGCAAAAAATGTACTTGGGGTTTGACATTTCACACCCTGCTTAACCTTGTCAACACAAAACGCAAAGCGGGGAGTTTCATATTGGGAATAAATTCCCGACTCCCCGCCGATTGGCGATAGTCAATTGTGACGAAAAAACGCTGTGTACCGACGCTTAAACGAGTTTCTCCAAATCGTCGGCAGTACGACGCATATCTAGGAAGATCAATCCCAGTTTTGCGCCATCCCGTACCAGCGTTGTCAGCACTGCGCCTTCACCGACGCTCATCAAAATTACGTAACCAGCGTCCCCGCGAATGTAGACCTGCTCAAGCGCTCCGCGCCCCAATTCTCCCGAAATACGCTCTCCCAGCGAGAGCATCGCGGCGGACATTGCGGAAACGCGATCTTCTTCGACATTGGCAGGAAGCGAAGATGCCATGGGCAGCCCATCAACGCTGACGACGGCTGATGCTTGGATCTCCGGGGTAGTTGCTTGCAGGTCGCGCAGCCGGTCGACCATCAATTCTGTCCGCGATTTCGCCATATGTCCGCTCCTCTCAAGCTAATCCCTAATTATACGAATCATCGGGGGAACGGCAAGACAGCGTAGGGTACTAAACGCCAATCTCACCTGTTCATCGGCTGAACAACCGCATATACTGAGTCACGTTACCCATTTGATAGAGTAAAGCAGGTCGTAATGCCTGATCATCCACAGGAAACACACCGATCCCAAAGCACGAACAACGTCAACCGCAGTGCTCAGGTTGAAGTCGTGCAGCAAACTGCCGAACGGCTTGCCCATAATGTCGGGCAGGTAATCCTCGGCAAACGAAACGAAGTTCGGTTGATGGTTCTCGGTTTGCTCAGTCAAGGGCATATCTTGATCGAAGACATTCCCGGCGTCGGCAAAACGATGATCGCCAAAGCATTGTCACGATCACTTGGATGCACCTTCAGCCGCATTCAATTTACCCCAGATATGCTGCCATCAGATGTGACCGGGATCACGATCTTTAACGCCGAAACGCGCAAGTTTGAATTCCGCCCCGGTCCGATTCTGGCGCAAGTCGTTCTTGCTGACGAAATCAACCGCGCCACGCCAAAAACACAATCAGCGCTCTTGGAGGCGATGGAAGAGCGCCAAGTAACGGTAGACGGTGTAACCTACAGTATTCAAGAACCGTTTATCGTCATGGCTACACAGAACCCGATCGAGTACGAAGGCACGTTTCCACTCCCGGAAGCCCAACTCGACCGTTTCATGCTGCGACTGACGCTAGGTTATCCTGCTCCCAACGAAGAACTCGCAGTACTTTCGTCACAGCAGTACGAACATCCGCTGAACAATGTTTTTCAAGTCGTCAACGCACAAGAATTGCTCACGGCGCAGCAGGCAGTCCGTGAAGTCTATGTCGCGGATGAGATCAAGCGCTACATCATTGATATTGTCAACGGCACACGCTCACATCCAAAGGTCGCGCTTGGCAGCAGCCCGCGCGGATCGCTGGCACTATTCCGCACATCACAGGCGCGTGCTGCAATGGCAGGGCGCGAATATGTTATCCCCGATGATGTGAAAGCGCTGGCAGAAGTCACACTTGCGCACCGCATGATCATGCGACCCGATCCGGGCTTTCGCGAAGAAGTTTCATCGCGTGTTATCGTTCAAGAAGTGCTGGCGCGCACCCCGATTCCCGGCGCGTCGGTGTGGCAGTAACACAACGCGATGGGCAACCGACGCAATACGATCTACTTTTTGGCAATCGCCTCGCTTCTCAGCGGGCTATTCACGGGGCGCGCATTCTTTTTTAATGTCGCATACCTGTTGATGGGCATAATTCTCGTCGCGCTGATCTGGTCATGGCTTTCGGTGCGCGGTATTTCGATCAGCCGCAAAACAAGGTCACGCAGCGCGCAAGTCGGCAGCAAATTTGAGGAAGCATTCGCTCTGCAAAACAGCGGATGGCTGCCTAAATTGTGGGTTGAAGTCCGCGACCAATCCACGCTGCCCGATCACCGTGCCAGTCAAGTTGTGCCGACAGTGATGCCGCGCAAGACCTACCGCTGGTATGCTGAAACGATCTGCCGTACACGCGGCGAATTCCAACTCGGACCGATCAGCGTCATCGGCGGCGATCCATTCGGGATGTTCAATACCACCCGCCGCATTGCTGCGACATCGCGTGTAACAATCTATCCGGCAACCGTGCCGATCAGCAGGATTGAACTTCCTGTAGGTGTCCTCTCCGGTGGGGATGCACAGCGCAGACGCTCCGCTCAGATCACAACGAACGCCGCCGGAATCCGTGAATATGTACCCGGAGACAGTTTCAACCGCATCCACTGGGCAACCTCCGCCCGTCGTGATCGCTTGATGGTCAAGGAATTCGAGATCGACCCGCTGGTTGATATCTGGCTGTTCGTCGATTTTTCGTCCGCATCTCTCATCGAAGATCCGACTTTGCGACGCGTGAATGGCACAGGCGCGGTCATTTCGGAAAGTTCGGCAATACCGGTATCGACTGAAGAATACTCGGTCGTGATTGCCGCTTCGCTGGCGCAGTATTTCATCGAAGAAAAGCGAACGCTCGGCTACGCGGCATATATCCCCCACCGCGATATCTTGCAGCCCGACGGCGGTATGCGTCAGTTGATGCGAATCATGCAAAGTCTCGCCGTCGCGCGCAGTTTTTCGCCGTATAGTCTGCGCGAAATGCTGATGCTGGAAACTCCTTACTTCACACGAGGAACGACGATCATTATTATCACTTCGTCGCTGGATGCGTCATGGCTGGCAGAAGCGCATGTCCTTTCACGGCGCGGTTTGCGTCCGATGGGGATTCTGCTCGATCCGGCGTCGTTCGGTGGTTCAGGCTCAGTCGATGATTTCCGCTCGTTGATGAAGAATGCTCGAATCCCGTCGATGGCTGTACGCGCCGGGGATGATCTCTCAAGTTCGCTGGCACAGCGCCTATTCTGAAAACCTCCATGCCACCAAAACCCATGATCGCTAAACGCTATCTCTATCTTGCCGTGTTCACCAGCGGCATGACGACTCTCGCCGTCGAAATGACTGCCTCGCGGCTGTTGGGCAGTGTGTTCGGCACAAGTAATCTCGTCTGGGCAAACGTGATCGGTTTGATCATGCTTTATCTAGCCGCGGGGTATTTCTTCGGCGGTTGGTTGGCTGATCGTTCGCCGAAACCAGCCGTCTTTTATCGAAATTTGCTCTGGGGTGCATTCTTGAGTGCGCTTGTTCCGCTGGCGGCGCGCCCTGTTCTGGCAGGTGCGGCGCAAGCCGTCGCGGGAATCGAAGCCGGTCTATTTCTCGGCTCGTTTATCGCGGTGCTCGGCTTGTTTGCGATTCCGATCACCCTCTTGGGGACAGTATCCCCATTTGCGATCCGGCTCGCAGTCGATGATCTGAGCACGGCGGGTAAAATCAGCGGACGGATTTACGCGATCAGCACGCTCGGCAGTCTGATCGGAACTTTCCTTCCGGTCATTCTGATCATCCCGGAACTCGGCACATTCGGGACATTCCTTCTGTTCGCGGGAATCCTCTACACAGTCGCGTTGATCGGCTTGTTCATTCAACGGGGTGCGCGCGCCCTCATTTTCTTGTGGATGCCCGTCGTCGTCGCAGTGCTGTCAGTGATCGTATTAAACACATCACTTCGCCAGCCCGCCGGAAATGCCCGCATCCTCTACGAGGACGAGAGTGCTTACAACTATATTCAGGTTCAGGAAGATCAAGCGGGAAACCGCTATCTGTACTTGAACGAAGGTCAAGGCATTCACAGCCAATGGCATCCCACACAGATCGCATTCCGCCGCACATGGGATTTCTTCTTGAGCGCGCCATATTTTAATGCGCCGCCCTATACGCCGGAAGAAGTAGACAGCCTGCTGCTGATTGGGTTAGCTGCCGGAACCATCGCGCGGCAGTACTCGACAGTCTACGAGGATATTCAGATTGACGGCGTAGAAATTGATGGGGGGATTGTCGAAGCGGGGGCGCTCTACTTCGATATGAATGCCGAGGCGATGCCCAACCTTACGGTCTATGTCGAAGACGGACGCTATATCCTCAATCGTTTGAATGGACGCTACAGCGTAATCGGAATAGATGCATATCGCCCGCCATATATCCCGTGGCATCTAACCACTGTCGAATTCTTCAGCGAAGTTCGCGCCCATTTGACCGAAAACGGCGTTGTGACAATCAATGTAGGGCGCACACCAAGTGACCGCCGCCTCGTCGATGCACTTACGGCGACGATGCTGCAAGTATTCCCGTCTGTTCACGCAATGGATGTGCCGGAATCATTCAATACGATCCTTGTTGCGACCGTACAGCCAACCAACGCAGAAAACTTGCGCCGCAATTTGAATGTTCTTCCGGCGCAGTCAACACCGATCCTGCACGATACGCTCGAATTGGCGGCGAATGCGATCGTTCCGGCAGTCGCAAGCGATCTCGTTTTTACAGATAACCGCGCACCCGTGGAAACGCTGGTCGATTCGCTGGTGCTGAACTTCCTGTTCTCCAGCGAAATCGATACGCTGCGCCCAAACTAATCCCATGACCGATTCCTATCCTACACCCCCTAAATTCGCCGTCCTACTAGGCGCGATCCTGACCGCCCTCTACCCGATCCTGACGGTTTTGATCATGGTACGCTTGGTGATGAGTCCGCTGTTTCTGCAAATCGAATACAATCGCCCCGGCTTTCCCGATGATTATTACGGTTTCACCCGCGAAGATCGGCTCAACTATGCACCGTATGCCCTTGACTTTTTGATCAACGGTGAACCGCTCACCTATTTGAGCGATCTCACATTTGCGGACGGCTCGCCGCTCTATAACGAGCGCGAACTCGAACACATGGATGATGTGCAGGCAGTCACTCGTGCAGCCTTTCTTATCGCCCTTGTAGGCGTTCTAATCGCGATTGCGCTTGTGATCTACCTTGCAAGACAATCCGCAACACGAAGGACGTTATATCGCGCGCTTTGGCGCGGCGCGCTGATCACGCTGGTGATTCTGGCATCGATCATCATGCTTGTCGTCGCGAATTGGGATCGATTTTTCACGCTGTTTCATCAATTGTTTTTTGCCGATGGCACATGGGTATTCCTCTACTCGGATACGCTAATCCGCTTGTTCCCCGAGCAATTCTGGTTTGATGCCGCGATCACGATCGGCGGACTTTCGGGACTGCTAGCACTGATCACGCTCCTGCTTACCCGACGACAGATGCGCGCCCTATCTTGACGCGCCTCCTACGCTCCACTACAATGTGCCGTCTAGTCGTCTGATCGGAAGAAACCATTCCGCGATGTTTGAACAGCTAACGAAGCGGCTTCAAGATACGTTTGATGGTCTAGGGCGGGTCGGCAAGCTCACCGAAAAAGATGTCGATTCGGCTATGCGCGAAGTCCGTATGGCGCTGTTGGAGGCAGACGTTGCTCTCCCGGTTGTCAAGGATTTCGTCAGACGGGTCAAGGAGCGCGCCGTCGGCACGGAAGTCCTGAAAAGCCTGAAACCGGGTCAGCAGGTTGTCAAGATCGTTCACGACGAACTGCTCGAAACGCTCGGCGAACCGGGACGTCTGAACTTCTCCGGCAGCACCAAACCGTATGTGATCATGCTGGTTGGGTTGCAAGGTTCGGGGAAAACGACGACGGCAGCAAAACTGTCGGTCTTTCTGCGTAAGGAAGGGCGTCAGCCGTTCCTTGTGGCGGCAGATACTTACCGCCCCGCGGCAGTCGATCAGTTGGTGACGCTTGCCAAACAGGTGAATGTCCCGTATTACGAAGAAGGCACATCCGCCAAGCCGCAGGATATCTGTCAGCGCGGCGTTAAAGCAGCGCGTGAGGCGAATGCTGCGGTTGTCATCCTTGACACAGCAGGACGTTT
Organism: uncultured Chloroflexota bacterium; assembly: GCA_937927665.1. Lineage (GTDB taxonomy): Bacteria > Chloroflexota > Anaerolineae > Aggregatilineales > Phototrophicaceae > Flexifilum. The sequence continues at coordinate 4,368 of CALBRY010000312.1, read as the reverse complement.
GCAAATCGACGATGCGTTGATGGGCGAACTTGAGGAGATCAAGCGGCGCACACAGCCCGCCGAAATCATCCTTGTTGCAGACTCGATGACGGGACAGGAAGCGGTCAACATCGCTGACGGCTTTAACCAGCGGCTCGGTATTACCGGGCTAATCCTGACAAAAGTCGATGGTGATGCACGCGGCGGCGCGGCGATTTCGATGCGCGCTGTCACCAACGTTCCGATCAAGTTCCTCGGAACAGGCGAAAAGATCGACGGCTTTGAGCAGTTCCACCCGGATCGACTCGCACAGCGCATCCTCGGTATGGGTGACGTGCTGACGCTGATCGAAAAGGCGCAAGAACAGTTTGAAGAAGAAGAAGCACTGAAGCTGCAAAAGAAGCTCCTGCAGAATCAATTCACGCTGCAAGACTTCCTCGAACAACTTCAGAAGATTCGCCGTATGGGATCGATCGGCTCACTGCTGGGCATGGTTCCGGGCATGGGCAAGGCGCTCGACCAGATCGATCAAAAGGACGTAGAAAAGCGTATCAGCCGTGTGGAAGCAATCATCAACTCGATGACCCCCGGTGAACGCGCCAATCCAAAAGTCCTGAATGCCAGCCGCCGCATACGTATTGCAAAAGGCAGCGGTGTCCAAGTGCGTGACGTGAACGAAGTGCTTAAACAGTTCAACGACATGCAAAAACTGATGAGTCAGGTTCGCAAGGGACGCTTCCCCGGGAATTTTCCCGGCGGCGGCAAGCTCCCGCGTGGGCGCTAAGGGGTACTACACCCTTTTCCGCAACTGAGTCATTGTTCGCTCAGTGGCTCTCCGGCGCGCGAAGAACGCCGCCGCATGAGAGCGTATACAAATAGGAGTACACTAGGATATGGTTCGTATTCGTCTTCGTCGTGTCGGCTTGAAGCACCAGCCAAGCTATCGTATCGTTGTCGCAGATCAGCGCAGCCCGCGTGATGGTGATTTCATTGAAGCCATCGGACATCACAACCCGCGCACCGAGCCGATCACCGATGTGGTTGATGAAGCCCGCGCGCTCCACTGGTTGAGCGTTGGCGCACAGCCGAGCGAAGCAGTTGCGTACATTCTGCGCCGCACCGGTACCCTCGCCCGCTATGAACGCCTAAAGAAGGGCGAAGCGATCGAAGTACTGATCGCTGAAGCAAACGCCGCGAGCGCCATCGCAGTCACGAATCCCAAAACTCGCCATCCGTCGCCGGGACCCGGTGAAGGTAAAATGAAGAAAGCAGCAGCGGAGTAATTCAACTCTACTCGCTTGTTGATGAAAGCAGCGCATCATGGAAGAATTGATCGAGTACGTCGCTAAAAGTTTGGTCGATGACCCCACACAGGTGAAAGTTCGCCGCAAGGAAACGGGCGGGACGATCATCCTCGAACTGCGTGTCGCGCAGGGAGATACCGGGCGTATCATCGGCAAGGGTGGGCGTGTCGCTAACGCGATCCGTGCGCTTCTGCGTGTCGCTGAAGACACGCACAAAGGTAAGCGTATCGTTCTGAAGATCATTTAACCGATGAGCAACCAGCCGCCTTCGCGGACGCCGAATCCGCCTCGTTATCTCCTTCTTGGAGAGGTTTTGCGTCCGCATGGCGTGCGCGGTGAACTCCGCGTACGCATTTTGACCGACTTCCCCGAACGCATCAGCGATCTCGATTCCGTTTACGTTGGCGTCACGCCAGATGATCCCAATGTGAAGTCATACAAGATCGAGGGTATTCGTTTTCATCATGAATACGGCTTGTTGAAGCTGGCAACAATTGATGACCGCGACGCCGCCGATTTGATGCGCCAACTGCTGATCATGATCGACATTGAAAATGCCGTTCCGCTCGAAGAGGGTGAGTTTTACCTCTATCAATTGATTGGGCTGCGTGTTGAAACCAAAGCGGGTGAAACGCTCGGCACAATCAGCGAAGTGCTGGAAACAGGCGCAAACGATGTTTACATCGTGCAGTCACCCCAATATGGCGAAGTCTTAATTCCGGCATTAGAAACAGTGATTCTCAAAACTGATATTGCCGCCGGAGTCGTCATTGTTGAGCTTCCAGAAGGTCTTCTCCCCCAATAGCACCATCATTTTCGCATGTTTGCCGCTTGACAGCATGCGTATCCCGCTTATATTCTGCTTGACAAGTCGATAACGCAGAGGAAGCATGCGGCGTGAGACATGATGGCGGCGCAGACGAAATACGCTACTGGTTAGGATTCAGCCTCGTTCCGGGGATTAGTGGTCGCCGTATTGCGGCATTGTTGCAGCGATTCGGGAGCTTGTCTCAGGCATGGAGCGCCCCAGAAGCGGAACTGCGCGCGGCAGGTTTAGATGGTCAACCGCTGGCAAATCTGCTTAAGGCACGCCAGCAGCGTGATCTTGATGTGGCGCTCACGCGTGTTCATCGTGCGAGTGCATCGCTCACCAGTCTGCAAATGGAAAGCTACCCTCCCCTGCTCCGTGATATTTCCGATGCGCCCCCCCTTTTGTATGTGCGCGGAGAAATCACCAAAGCGGATCAACGCGCCGTTGCCATTGTTGGCACACGCACCGCGACTCGGTATGGGATTGATGTGTCATATAAGCTAGCGCGTGAGCTTGCGCATGCCGGCGTGACAGTGATCAGCGGTTTGGCGCAGGGCATTGATGCGGCGGCTCATCGCGGGGCACTCGATGGCGGCGGACGAACGATCGCGGTACTGGGAAACGGTATCGACACGGTATATCCGAACCAGCATCGAGAGTTAGCAGAACAGATTAGCGGGCGGGGGGCGCTGGTCACTGAATTTGCTATCGGCGCGAAACCCGAAGCGCATCATTTTCCCCGTCGAAACCGGGTGATCAGCGGGATGTCGCTCGGCGTGCTGATCGTTGAAGCGCCTGAAAAAAGCGGCGCATTGATCACGGCAAATGCCGCGTTGGAACAAGGGCGCGATGTTTTCGCCGTTCCGGGGAGTATTCTTAATCCATCCAGCAGCGGCGCAAATCGGCTAATCCAAGATGGCGCGAAGCTGATCATGAACGTGCAGGATATTCTGGATGAGTTGGCGTTGATCTACGAGCCTGCGGCGGCAGCACCCGCGCCACCGGAAACCAGCTTAGAAACCGAAATGGAACAGCGGATTTACGCCATGCTCTCACGTGAACCTGTTCATGTCGATGATTTGATCCGCTCAAGCGGATTACCTGCCGGTGAAGTACTGGCGACACTAACGCTGCTCGAATTAAAAGATTTAGCGCGAAATGTAGGGGGAATGCAGTACTGTACAGGTAATTGATTGTGCAGGACTGCACCTCGCACTGAATGCGAACAAGGAGCACAGTAATGGAACACCTATATGCGTTGATTATGGCGGGTGGTGGTGGCACGCGGCTTTGGCCCATGAGCCGGCAGAATACACCTAAGCAGCTCCTGCCGCTTATTGAAGACATCTCTATGTTCCGCGTGAGTGTTGAGCGACTTGCACCGCTCTTTCCGCCAGAGAACATCTATGTCGTGACCGGGCGAGCTTATGCTGTCGCCCTGCAAGCCGATGTTCCAGAAATCCCCCCCGAAAACTTCGTCGTCGAACCGTTTGGCAAAGAGAGCGGTCCTGCTGCGGCATTAGGGATGGCAGTCATCGGAAAACGTGATCCACAAGCGGTTGTCGCGATCTTGACGGCGGATCACCACATCGCCGATAAAGAAACATTCCGCGAAGTGCTGGAGACTTCCGGAAAGTTTGCCACCGAGAATGGCGCGATCGTCACGTTGGGGATTACTGCCGCCATTCCGTCAACCGGGTTCGGTTATATTCATCGCGGGCAGTTGATCGAAGCACTGCGCGGTTTCCGGTTATACAAATCACTTGGCTTTACAGAAAAGCCAAATGCTGAAACCGCCATCCGGTTCATCCGTTCTGGCGAGTATAGTTGGAATTCCGGAATGTTCATTTGGACAGCGGCGAAAGCAATGTCGGAGATTCAGCGTCAATTACCAGAGTGGTATGCACTGCTTCAGACACTCCAACCCGCAATTGACACCCCTGATTATGCTCAAGTGCTTGATGGCGTTTGGGAGAAAATCACGAAACTCTCGCTTGATGTTGCCATCATGGAACATGCCGAAGACATGGTTGTGATCCCGATCGACATCGGCTGGAGCGATGTGGGGAGTTGGGATGCCCTCTTTGAAGTTCTCGAACTGGACGACGAGGGAAATGGGTTTAAAGGCGCAGCACCGGACCGCGTCATCGTTGACAGCAGGAACACTCTCGTTTACAGTGACAAACTCACCGTCACAATCGGGGTGAAAGATCTTGTTGTCGTAGACACTAACGACGTTCTGATGATATGCCATCGGGATCGCGCCCAAGAAGT
>CALBRY010000311.1 GCA_937927665.1 uncultured Chloroflexota bacterium | reverse complement strand
TGCCATTCGCGGCGGCTCAACGGGTCAATTATCTCGCGCAGCGCACGGTGAATTGCTTCCGGAGTCGCGGTCTCTGCTTTCTTTTCGGCGTTTCCCTCAGCACGGTAAACGATCTCACGCCCCAACAGCGGACTAATCCCTAAGATTGCCGCCGTTAGAACTTGCTGCGCTTTCTTCTTCGGATCGTCATTTGCATCGAAGATGTTGAGCAGTTGGTCATATGTCACCTGTGTCGGGTCGAGCTTGTCTGTTTGGGGCGGCGGCGGCACATATGGTTTTCCGGGCAAACTGACGCGGTAGCGATTCTCGTCTGCCCCAATACGCCGAAGACAATCCAGTATGATTCCATCCTGCACAAGCAGAAGATTGCTGCGGCGCTCCATCGGTTCGATGATGATCGTCACGGCGCCTTCTGGACCATCCACTTCAATTTCGAGAATACGTTCCCATGCTGGCTGCGAAATATGACTGATCTTGCCGCCTTCAACGTAGCGCCGAAACAACAAACCAAGCTGTGATGGTTTCGCCACGCCGCGCCGCACTTTTTCCGAAAGCACATGCACGCGCGGCTGTTGATGATCGGCGCTCATGTAAAGATATTGGCGGCGGTGATTCGCATAGACTTCTAAGCCGATGCTAGTTTCATCCACACCCACTGAGTCTTGAATCCGCCCGCCAACGAGCGTATCCATAAATTCATCAACAAGCGCGGCGATTGTGAAGGCATCCAGATACATGATTAATGCGCTTCTGGCGTAAGCAAATATGCAATGATGTCGCCAAGTTCGCGATCGCTAAGCTGGGTGGCGAAATTCTGGATCATCGAGTTAGGATACCCGTCTACGATATAGGCAGATGGATTCACGATGCTTTCGTAGATATAAGCGGCGGCGGGCATCGGCGGACGGCGCTCCGCCGCGCGTTGTGCAATTCCTTCGTAGGAAGGCGCGACGTTGTTCGCCGCGCCTAACCGGTGACATGCGATGCACCCATACGTTTCGATCAGTACAGCGCCATTTGCAGGATCAGCGCCGGGGAGTAGTGCATCAAGCCGTTCAGCATATGCCATCTCCGATACAGGTTCTTCAGCGGGCGCTGTGGCGCTCGGATCATAGCTGAGCAGTTCGTAGACGAAAAAAGCGGCAAATACGATGAGCAGCCCGATCACAACATACACGGGCACGCCCAGATTGCGCCAATCGAGCGGTTGTTTCACGGTGAATCACTTCCGCTACAGGATGAGCTTGTCGAGGATCATTGCCAAGAACAAAAATGCCAGATAAGCAGTCGAGAACTTATAAGCGGCACGCGCCGCCGCGCCATCTTTCCGCTTAATCAACCGAATGGCAGCACGGATCATCCCCAAACCTAACGCCACCGCAGCGAGCAAATAGATCGCGCTCAACGTACCAAATGCGGCGGGCAACAACGTGATCAACATAAGCTGAATCGAGTAGAGCAAGATTTGATGGCGTGTGGTTTCTTCGCCGCGTGCGACAGGCATCATCGGCACATTGGCGCGGGCATAGTCGGTGTTGACGAGCAGTGCGAGCGCCCAACTATGCGGCGGTGTCCAGTAAAAGACAATCGCAAACAGGATCAACGGTTCAAACGAGAGTGAGCCAGTCACTGCCGCCCACCCTACCAGCACCGGAATTGCCCCCGCCCCGCCGCCGATGAGGATATTGAGAACCGTATTCCGCTTCAGGATGATCGTGTAGATGATGACGTAATAAAGCGCTCCAGTGAGCGCCAAGATCGCCGCTAACCAGTTGACCCAGATTGCCAACACGACGACCGACCATGTCACCAAACCCAAGCCGAATACGAGCGCGTTTTCTGGCGCGATCCGTCCGGAAGGGATCGGGCGACGGCTGGTGCGCGTCATCCGCGAATCCATATCACGGTCGATGAATTGATTGATGACACTCGAACCTGCTGCGGCGAGTGATCCGCCAATGATGGTTGGAAGGAGGAGTTCGATGGATGGAAACCCGTTGGCGGCGATTACCATTGCCGTCACGGTTGTGAAAATCAACAGCAAAACGATGCGAACTTTCGTAAGCTCGATATAAGCGCGTACAGTCTCGCGCCAAGTCATCTTGAGCGGTTTCAGCGGCTCAGGGCGGCTTCGGACGCTTGAGGCTGCCATGTACCCTCCGTTCCAACGAAATCGCGGCTGTTGATCGTCTCAATTGTGCTTAGGATGACCATCAATGCCCATGTCAACGCTGCCAGCGCTACATGAGTCGCGCTCCAAAGCGGAGCCGCCGCGCTGAGGACAAATAATGCTCCCACGCCTGCCTGTAAGAAGTAAGCGATCAATGCCGCAGTCGCAAGCAAACGGATCGAACGTGATGCGCGGTTGGTGAATGCATACCACACGACAAGAATGATCGACAATCCTAGACCGGCAACCGCGAAGCGGTGCATCATGTGGATCGTCGCGAGTGAACCCTGATCAAACGGGAAAAGCTGCCCGTTGCACAGCGGGTAATCCGTACACGCCAGCGTAGCGCCGCTGCCGCGCACCAATGCTCCCGTTAGGACAATTACCAACGCCAACGCGGTTGTTACATATGCCAGTACCGTAAACCGATCCCGGCGGTAATGCGTTGTCGGGCGATAAAATGCCATCAAACAAGCGACGGTGAGCGCGCCGAGCAGCAGCATCGCCGTACCAAGATGCAGTGTAACGGTGGTGGGCGGCAAGTCCATGATGACAACCAGCGCGCCGAGCGTGCTTTGTACGGCGAATAACACCGCCGCCACAGTTGTTACACTGAGGACAACGCGATTACGCTTACGATACGCGGCGATGGCGATGCCAAGCATACCCAGACCGAACAGCCCGATCAGTACCGCGAAAAAGCGATGCAGCCATTCGATCCAAGCAGTTAAATTGTCGAGGGGCGGGATGATCGATCCGTGACAGGTGGGCCATTCGTTGCCACAGCCCAACCCCGAATCGGTGACGCGGACTACAGCGCCAAATACGATAAGTCCGAAGGTAAGGAGCGCCGTCGTTGCCGCCAAGCCTACGAACAGACGAGAAGGACGTTCTCCGGTCTGCGCAGTCATGCGATTACCTCATTCAATTTTGATCAGATACCAGTAAAGGACATTCCAGAAACGATCGATCTAAGCACTTTCGACGGCACGGGCAGATTCTGCTGCAAGCGCATTCTTTGATGCGGCTTCCGCTTTGCTGCGGCGCAGTCCACGATCGACAAACCAGAAAATCACCGCAAGCGTCACCGCGATACCCACAAGATTAAACAGCAGGAAGCCGATCAACAGGAAGAATTGCTCCGCTTTCCAGGGAACCATCGTCGTTGGTGAGGCATTCGGCTCAATAGTCTGTGTGGTGACTGGAAACTGCAAGCTCCCATTATTGGAAAGAAGCTGCATGGTCAGCCCGCCGCCGATAAGCAGCAGAACGATCAAGGCAATCAGAACCAACAAGCGTCTCACGCTTGACCTCCGAAGTGAAGAACCAGCTTACTTATATCAGAATTTGCGGATTGTACTCTTTCGCACAACTCGAAACAAGTGCAGCGCACGCTAAACGTCGCTCTGAAGTTCGCGCCCGGCTTCCGCGTGAGAATCCGCAATTTCGTCCGATTCATCCTGCGATTCTTGAATGCTGTCATCAACCGCATCCATTGGTTCGCTGCCATGACCTGTCTCGAAAACAGAGTTTCCGCCCTCAGCGCGATCGATCGGGCGATACATTTCGCCCGTGCTGCGCGAAGGCTGCTCATCCAGCGAAGGTTGGCGGCGCGGCAGGATCACCGTAAAAGTTGTACCAGTGCCTAATTGACTGGTGAACGTGATCTCCCCGCCGTGCCTTTCGACCGCCGTCTTGACAATCGCCAATCCCAAGCCCGTGCCTTCGATTTTGCTCACGGCACGCGCACGATAAAAGCGCTCAAAGACGAATGGTTGATCCTCGACCGGAATCCCCTTGCCGGAGTCCTGAATTATCAAGTAGACGCGGTCAGGCTCTTCACGTACGGTCACGCTGACGAAACCGCCATCAACGTTATACTTGACCGCATTGGCGAGCAAATTCAGCACGATCTGGTTGACCATGCGCTCATCTGCATCAATCAGCGGGAATTCTTCAGGGATATTCACCCGCATTTCGATGTTGCGTGCCGCTGCCACATCTTCCAGCAGCGAGACGTTGTGCGCTACCAACGTTCGTAAGCTCACCGGAGAAACACTCAGCGGATGTTCCGCGCCGACCCATGCCATTTCCAGCACGGTCGTCATCATCTGCGCCATTGTGATCAGTTTCGTGCGGGCACGGTCAGCAAAGTAGCGCTGCTTTTCGTTGAGTTCACCCACTTCAGCGATGCCATCAATGAGCGTCTTCATTGAACTGAGCGGCGCTTTCAGGTCATGAATTACATTGCCAAGCATCTGCACCAAGTCGCGTTCGTCTATCGGCATAGTCCCTCAAGGCGGCTCGTCTCATTCAATGATCGGATAAAACTGCGATGGCAGTTCGTTCATAGCCCGCGCCATCCGCGTACCATGCCAGAACAAAAGCGATCCATCTACTAAACGGATGTTACCACCTTTTGCGGCAGGTGTATCCAATGCCATAAACATTGGGATATGTGCTTCGGTAAAGGAGAACGGTTCGCTAGGCAGTAAAATCATATCAGGTTGTGCGGCGGTGACTTCATCCATCGTAACACGCGGGTAGCGTGTATCACGTCCTTGGATGCCATTAGAGACACCCACCCCTTCTCCCAGATCGGCGCTCAACGGAAAGCGGCGCTCCCGATCCGCAAAAATGTTAGTCGCACCACACACCCGCAGCACATCATGCGCGAATGTGGCTGCATTGAATGTCATCAGCGGTTCATTCCAGATCGGCACAAACACTTTCAGCGGCGTTTCGCGGTTTTCTGCCATGCGTTCGAGCCAATCAAGCGTCCACTCCATCGCGCGCACCCGTTCAACCAATCCCGGTTCGTCGAAAATGTGCATGATGTTCCATAACACATTGAAAGCTTCGCGCATCGTTTTTGGAAAAGTCACCCACACGGGGATTCCTGCCGCTTGCAGCGCTTCAACATCTTCCCGGCGGTTTTCTTCTTGATTCGCAAAGACGAGATCAGGTCTGAAAGTGATGATCCGCTCCACATCGGGATTCTTTGTGCCACCGATGCGCGGCAAACGTGCCACCTGATTCGCCGGATGCACACAGTAATCGGTGATCGCGATCAGGCGATCACCAACGTTGAGTTCAAACAGCGACTCGGTAATGCTCGGCACCAGCGAAATCACCCGTCGCGGTGGTTCGCTGACGGGTGAATCGATCTGATGAACATAGGTGAGCGCCGTCATTGCATCCCGCTCCTCTGACTCTGACCCTACGGTGTGCGGTGGACGAGTTGTTCGCGTTCCGGTCCCACGCTGACTGTGTTGATCGGCGTTTCGACCAATTCCGAAACGCGATCAATATAACGTCGTGCCGCATCCGGCAGGTCGCTCCAACGCCGTACACCGCTGACATCTTCCTGCCAACCGGTGAATGTTTCGTAAACCGGACGCGCCATCATGTATTCGCGCATCGTTCCCGGCAGGAAATCGCAGCGCACGCCGTTGATCTCATAATGAGACGCGACCAAAATCGACTCAAACCCGCTCAGAATGTCGAGTTTGGTCAGCACCAACTCCGTAAACCCGTTGATTGCAACCGCATAGCGCACAATAACCGCATCTAACCATCCACAGCGGCGCGGTCGTCCGGTTGTCGTTCCGTATTCATCCCAGAAATTCACGCCCGATCCGCGCAGTCGATCGGCGATCGCGCCGTCAAGCTCGGTGGGCATGGGACCTGATCCGACACGTGTGCTGTATGCCTTCGCTACGCCAACCACCCGATCAACGTAGTTTGCGCCGAATCCGAGTCCGGTCATCACGCCGCCGATTGTGGGTGAAGAGCTTGTGACAAAGGGATAGTCACCATGATCAAGATCAAGCATCGTTCCTTGAGCGCCTTCGCACAGAACCCGCGCGCCTGCCTTCAACTGCTGATGTAGATAGGCAGTGGTATCGCGCAGATATGGCTTGAGAAACCGCGCCGCCTCTACCGCCGCACTTGCAGCCTCACGCACGTTAATTTGTGCAGATGCATCCAAACGGGCATTCGCCGCGTTCACCTGCGCCGCGACAGCATCCGCGACATCTTCTTCATCGATCATCAACCCAGCACGCAGTCCCTGTCGCCCGGTTTTATCGAGATACGCGGGACCAATTCCGCGAAGCGTGGTTCCAATCGCATTCGTGCCGCGCGCTTTTTCGGATGCAGCATCCAACGCAATATGCGCCGGCGTGATCAAATGCGCGCGTGTGCTGATGACCAAGCGCTCAGGTGATACATCTACGCCCTGCGCTTGCAGTTGACGAATCTCGTTCATCATGTTGATCGGATTGATGACCGTGCCGCCGCCCAGAACGCAGACGACATGCGGGTGAAGAATCCCGGACGGAATCAGGTGGAGCTTATAGACATTCGCGCCGACATTCACCGTATGTCCGGCATTATCTCCGCCAGCGTACCGCGCGACGATATTCGAATCCGCCGCCAGCCAGTCCGCAACTCGTCCTTTACCTTCATCGCCCCACTGTGCACCAATGAGTACAGTCGCGCCCATTATTCCTCGGATCCGCGCCCGTTTCCCGGCGCTGAATACATTGGACCTAAAGCCACCACAACCTGACCTCGCCCCCAGATTTCGACCTGTCCATCGGGACCGAGCGCTAACGCCGAGTCATTTCCAATGCCAACCGCGAATGCTCCCGGATCGCGCTCAAATGCTGCGCCAGCCGCTTTTGCGAGTTGGTTCGTTGTGGTGAGCAGTGCTGCACCGCCCAGCCACTCACTACCAGCCACAACCGATTCATCTTGACGGATGACCCACGACCCAAATGCCGAGATCGTTTCGCCTTCGATAAGGATCATCGCGCCGTTGATATATGCTTCTTGCAGACCATTGAACGGCGCGCCCATCAAAGCAGAGCGTCCGCTTTCTGCGTCCGCTGCACTTCCGATCACGATCACACCTGCTTCAGCGAGGCGGGCAACGATCGTTTCATCATCTTCCGAAAAGACATCGACAAGATAACCCGCAGGCGCGCCAAGCTGCTCCATTGTTTCCAGCAGTTGATCGGCGGCATCAGGATCATCCGAAAGAGCAATGCACGCGACACCACCATCGGCTGCCGAGCGCGCCAGTACATGCGACCGAATATCGCCGGGATCGTCGTCTTGATAGCCGTGCCGACCAGAAAACACGAGCCACCCACGTCCATCCAACCAGCGAAAGACGTTGTATTGAGGCATCAGGACTTCGCTTCCGCCTCTGGCAGCACATAAGACGCAATTGCGGACGAAAGGAGCGCAACGCCTAACGGAAGTGCTTCTTCGTCAATCGAGAAGCGCGGGTGATGATGCCCGTAGTACGCTGACTGCGTTTCATCTTTCGCGCCCAAGAAGAAGTACAAACCGGGAATATCCGTCATAAACTCGCTCACATCTTCCGATCCCATCGTGCGCGCCGTCAAATCGAGCGACACAGTGGGTTGAACCGATGTAAACACCTTGCGAGCGCGTGCGCTCACCTCAGGATGATTATCAACCGGTTTGGTGATGTGGGTGATTTCGACCGAAGCCGTACAACCCATCGCTTTTGCGACATTTTCGGCAATTTCTTGAAAGCGTGCGACCACTTGATCACGCACAGGAAGACGGAATGTGCGGATTGTGCCGTTTAACTCGGCAGTTTGCGGAATGATGTTAAAAGCATCCCCCGCGCGCACCTGAGCGACTGAAATCACAGCCGTGTCGAATGGGTCAATTGTGCGGCTGACAATCGTCTGAAGCGCGGTGATCAGATGCGCGGCACATACCACCGGATCGATTGCGACATGAGGGGATGCCGCGTGCCCACCTTTTCCCGTAATCACAACATGGAAATTCGATGATCCCGCCATAACTGGACCATCCGCCGCGCCAACGACGCCGACGGGCATACTGTTCCACAGATGCAGCCCCAGCGTCACATCCGGGCGAGGGTCGATGAGTGCGCCATCTTGAACCATTGCCTGAGCGCCTAACCCGATTTCTTCGGCAGGTTGAAAGACGAACTTGATCCGCCCCACAATTTGATCGCGGTGTTCGGCAAGCACTTTTGCGACGCCCAAACCGATCGCGGTGTGTCCATCGTGACCGCAGGCATGCATTTTGTGCGCGTTCTGCGATTTGAAGCCCGCCTCGTATTCTTCAAGGATCGGCAGTGCATCCATATCGGCGCGCACCAGCACGGTTGGACCATCTACCGCGCCCTCAAGAATGGCGATCACGCCCGTTTTCCCAACGCCCGTACGAACTTCCAAGCCAAGCGCATTGAGTTCTTGTGCGACAATTCCGGCAGTGCGATATTCCTCAAAGGCAAGTTCCGGGTTTTGGTGAAAATCTCGACGACGCGCGATTATTTCTTCGCGCAGAGCATAAGCACGCGCTTTCAGTTCATCGTAAAGGGTCATGGATTCGCCTATCGATCGAATGAGATGACATGAAAAGAGTCGGTATAGCGCGGTGAACCGGGCGGCGATTCCGGATCGATATACGATCGCATCCGCTCCGCCATCGCTTCCATATCCTTGATCTGACTTTTGTGTTCCCGCAGCGCAAGGATTTTTGTCTCAATGAAACCCGTCACATCAACCTTGGTGGTGGGTGATGCTGACCGCACGACATAGATATGCTGGACTCTGTGCGGTTCAAGCCCCTCGACATGCAGTAGTTCAGGGAAGTACATCGGATTTCGCGCGGCGGGGAATACGGCATCGAGTGCCGCTTCCCCGATCGCGCGATGATCCGAATGGTTGACGCTTCGACTCCCGAACCAATACACGGTCGGATCATTGGTGACGAGAATATCCGGTTTGCGTAAACGAATCTGACGCACGATGTCCTTACGCAGTCCCAATGTTGGCTGTAATTCACCATCAGGATAGCGCAAGAAAACGACATCTTTTACGCCAAGTACCGCCGCCGCACACCGTTCTTCATCCTCACGAATCAGCGCGAGTTTCTGCGATGTCATTTCTGGATCATCGCTACCCTTGTCGCCGCTCGTCGCGAACACGAACGTGATATGTGCGCCTTCATGCGCCCAGCGGGCAAACGTCGCCCCACAGAAAAATTCCGGGTCATCGGGATGGGCAAACACGCCCATCACCCGTGTTGGCGCGGCAATCGTCATTCATCCACCCCATCATCACTGCTGCCCGAATCACCATCTTCGGCACGTGCTTCTCCAGCGCCATCTTTGCCGCAGTCGCATTCCCCATTTTCGTGTTTCGCGCATGGTTCTTTCGACTTTTTGGCGAGCGCTTCGAGTTCTTCCAGCGGTACGAGGTCTTCACGCTTAACCGTATGGATACCATCTTCGATAGCGACAAGTACGCTATCCGCCAGAGGAAACACTTCGAGGACTTTTCCTTCGCCGTGCGGTGTGCCGACACGCTTATTCTTTTTCGGCAATTTGGCACGCGCCTCGACATACTGCTCGTACTCATACACGAGACAGCACCGCAGACGCCCGCACATCCCCGTAATTTCGGTCGGGTTGAGCGAAATCCCTTGTGCTTTTGCCATCTTGATCGAAATCGGGCTGAAGTCTGTCAGGAATGTGGAACAGCAGCGAAGCTCGCCGCATGCGCCGAAACCGCCGAGCAGTTTTGCAACGTCGCGCGGTCCAATCTGGCGCATCTCGATCTGTGCGGAAAATATGCGATTAAGTTCGTTCCATAGGCGGCTGACGTTGACCTTATCTTCCGCCGTATACAGAAACGTGAGCAGCGTTCCATCGTAGTTATAGATCGCTGCGATGAACTTAACCCCAACAAATCCGCCGACCTCTTTCGCTTTTTCGCGGCAGATGATGAGCGACTCGTCTTGTTTTGCTTCCCAATACTGCTTGAGAAGGAGATCGCGCGGGGAAGCCGGACGTACAATCGGCTTATAATCGCGCCCTTCTTCGGTCGGCACGGTGAAACCCATCACCTGCCCCATCTGCCGCCCCCGCGCTGTTTCGACAATTACATAGTCATGCAGCTTGAGATCGGGGTATTGGCTAAAATCAAAGTGGTAGAGTTTACCTACCCGGTGAAACCGAATGCCGGCAACCGTCTGCTGGCGTTCAAGTGTTGGCTGATTTGTCATTGTAAGTTACGGTACAACTTGGATATACGGTGTAACACACTTTAATCATAGTGGCACACGACGCGCCGCGCAAAGGTTTGACAAGCAAACCGGCTTATGCTACTTTCGCCACATGACGGCGCGAGACGAAATCTCGTAAGAATTCGCAGTTCTTCGCGCTGGTACACCCGGGCTGTAAACCATGACAACGCTCATTATGAAATTCGGCGGTTCAGCCGTCGGTTTGAATCTCGGCTTAACACAGATGCTTAGCATCGTTCTTCACGAGAGCGAACGCTGGAAGAAACTGCTTATTGTCGTTTCAGCGCTCGATGGCGTGACGGATCAATTGTTGGAGGCAACCCATCTTGCGCAGTTGAGCAACGGACGCGGTTACCGCCGTATTGTTGCGAATCTGCGCCAGCGCCATATCGCGCTGATCGAATCGCTTCCGTTAGGCGTAACCGAGAAGAAGGCACTTGAATCTGATATTGATCAGATGCTATTCGAAATGCTGGCAGTCTGCCAAGCACTCTCGGATGCGCCAGAAAACGCCGCCCCAGAAACGATTTACGGGATCGTTGCCGTTGGTGAGCGCCTCTCAGCGCGTATCGTCGCCGCTCTGCTGCGACAAAACGGTCAGCGCAGTGTAGCGATCGATGCGACAGACTTGATCATCACAGACAATGTATTCGGCAATGCGACACCAAATCTAGCACTCACCCGCCAACGCATCACTGAAAGCCTGATGCCGATGCTGGAGCGCAAGATCATCCCGGTGATCACAGGATTCATCGCGTCTACGCAAACCGGCAAGATCACCGTTTTGGGTCGCGGCGGCAGTGATTACACCGCATCCATTCTCGGGGTTTGCACCGATGCGGCGGAGGTTTGGATCTGGACTGATGTCGATGGAATGATGACCGCCGATCCACACGAAATTTCCACCGCCCATTCGATACCGATCATCTCCTATGAGGAAGCGGCGGAACTCGCCTATTTCGGTGCGCGTATCCTTCACCCGCGAATGATCGATCCACTGCGCGACCGTGCGATCCCGCTGCGCGTTCGCAATGTTTTTAAACCCGGTCAACCGGGAACGCTCGTACAAACGATGGCATCCAATCTTGCGAGTGGGATCAAAGCTGTGACCTCCATTCAAGGGCTAGGTATCACCGCGTCGCGGAGTGGTTCGCTCACCCATGTCAGCGCGTTGGTCGATGAAACCCTGTTTCGCATCACAGGAAGCCGCGCCGATGTGATGATCGCTTCGCAAACCTCATCAAGTAGTTTTCTCGCGTTCGTCATTCCTACAAGCGCGGGTCAAAGTGCGGCGCACCAGCTTCAGATCGAGGTTGAGCATCAGCTTGAGCAATCGGACGAATTCGCGGGATGGTCAGCGCGGCTCGTTAACATCGTGACCGCCATCGGCGCGCACCTTGATCAGCAGTACACGATCACGATTGAGATTCTCCGCCGACTTACCGACCTTAAACTATTAGCACTCTCACACGGTCCGCGTGGATGCAGCATTTCGCTGATCACCGAGGTTGAAGACGCCGAAACCGTCCTCAACCGGGTACACGATTTGATTCTGACGCAGCCTTAGCTAATAGCGACTGAGGTAACGATCGACTTCCCAAACGGTCACTTGACGGTTGTAATCGTCCAGTTCCTGACGTTTTGCCGCGAGATAACGGTCGCTGATGTACGGACCAAGCGCCGAAAGAATCACGTCGTCCTGCTCCAGCGCATCAAGCGCTTCGCCTAACGAGGCGGGCAGTGTTTCGACCTGCCGCAACCGGGAACGCTCGCGGGCAATCAACGATTCTTCAAGCGCATCCGGCAAACTCATCTTCTGGCGAATTCCGTTCAAACCCGCCGCAAGCATGACCAGCGTGGCAAGGTATGGATTGGCACTTGGATCGGGGCAGCGAATTTCCAACCGCGTATGCGCTTCACGTCCCGGCGCGATATGCGGCACACGGATCATTGCCGCCCCCGCCCGGTTGACGTGCGCCCATGTTACGTATTTCGGCGCTTCAAAGCTGACAGCAAGGCGCTTGTACGAGTTCACCAGCGGCGCAAGGATCGCACACATTGCCCGCGCATGGCATAACTGACCGGCGAGAAAATAACGCGCCGTTTCGCTCAAGCCATACTCATGTGCCGGATCAGCAAACACATTGGCATCTGTGAGCATATCATGCATGCTCTGGTGAGTGTGCATCCCCGATCCCGGCAGATCGGCACGTGGGCGCGGCATAAATGTACAGGTGATCCCGTTCTGCTGCGCCATCGTCTTGAGCGCAACCCGCGCAGTCAGTACGTTATCCGCTGAAATGAGCGCATGATCATAATCGAAATCAATCTCGTATTGACCGGGGGCGATTTCGTGATGCGCCGAATCGACGCGGATTCCCATTTCAAGCAGTTTGGTGATCATCTTGCGGCGCAGCGCGGAGTTATCGTCTGCCATGTCAAAATAGCTGGCATCGTCGTAGGGTTCAAGCGGAGACAAGTTCTTGAATAAGAAGAACTCTAATTCCATCCCGGTACGAAAAACCAATCCCTCAGATTCCACTTCACGCAGCATCTTGATCAGTGCGCTGCGGGGATCACCAATAAACGGATCACCCTGAGGCGTATGAACACCGCACATCAAGCGCGCTGTTCGTTCTTCGGGTGGACTCCATGGCAGAATTGTAAACGTGCTGACATCGGGGTGCAGCACCATATCGCTTTCAGCGACCCGTGCAAACCCTTCGATGGATGAGCCGTCAAAGTGCAGTCCATGATCGATCACCCCCTCAACCTTGCGCGCCGGAATGGTCACATTTTTGACCACGCCCATTATGTCCGTGAACCAAAGTGCGACATAGCGCACCTGCTGTTCTTCTATCGCGGTCAGCACCGCTTCTTTATTCATCATGAGAAAAGTCTCGTTTTGAAACGCATGTCATTCTATTGTAAATAGCCCCAGTTCAATCGGGATAGGCGCGAAAGCGCCAAATTCATGCCGCCCCGGTTGTGCAGGGTCTACAACTCTGGCTCAGGAAGTATGTTCAAATAGCCGAGAAGAGCGTCGAGTCCAAGGAGGTAGCTTCTCCAGCCAAATCCGCTGATTTGTCCGATGCAGACAGGCGCAAGCAGCGATTTATGCCGGAATTCTTCACGCGCATGCACATTCGATAGATGGACTTCGACGACGGGCAACCGTACCGCGCTGATCGCATCCCGCAGCGCAATCGAAGTATGCGTATAGGCGCCGGGGTTAAACACAACACCATCAGCCCAATTGCGCGCTATGTGGAGAATATCAATCAACGCGCCTTCATGATTAGACTGCTCATGACGCAGTTCCACCTGATAGGGTCGCACATGTGCCGCCGCAATCGCGTTGATGTCATCCAATGTGTGCTTGCCGTAGACCTCTGGTTCACGCGTACCGAGCAGATTCAGATTTGGACCGTGCAGGAGCAAAAGCTTCTTTGACATAGCCGCCTCCAATCAGGTGTTAGCTCACTAAGTGCTCAAGAATGGCAAGTACATCCAGTTCAGCAACCCCTTCGACAATTCTGGGTTTGCCCATCGCCTCCAGCAGCACAAAACGCGATTTTCCTTCGTGCCACTTTTTATCGGTTGCCATTGCCGCATAAACCGCATCCGGCGAAAGCGCCCCCATCCGTGTAGGCAGTCCCACTTTCTGAACAACGGATTCAACGTGCTTCGCCAACTCCGGCGAACACAACCCGATCTGTGCGGAAAGCCACCCCGCCCCAACCAACCCGATCCCGACTGCTTCGCCATGCAGCCAACGATAATTGGATACAGTTTCGATGGCATGGGCAAACGTGTGCCCTAAGTTCAGATGTGCGCGAATATTCTGCTCATACGGATCGCGCTCAACAACTTCCACTTTGACCCGTACTGCCCGTGTGACGAGCGTTTCCGATTGATCGGCTGCCCACAGAGCAGGATCATGCAGTGTTTCATCAGCGAGAAAGCCATGCTTGATTACTTCTGCCATGCCGCAGCGCCACTGCTGAATGGGCAGAGTCTTTAACACCTGCGGATCGATGATCACGGCTTCGGGCTGTTTGAAAGCGCCGACGAGATTTTTTCCCTGTGGCAGATCAACACCGACTTTGCCGCCGACGCTGGAATCGACCATTGCAAGCAGACTCGTCGGAATTTGCACGAAGCGGATACCCCGCATATACGTCGCCGCCGCGAATCCGGTGAGATCTCCCACTACTCCGCCGCCGAGCGCGATGACAACAGAGCTGCGATCCAAGCCGACACGCACAAATTCATCATACAGGAAAGAAGTGGTCGCCAGCGTTTTATACTGTTCACCGTCCCCGATCGTTATTAAATGGGCATTGGGGAGCGCCTTTACCAGCGCCTCACCGTAAATCGACGCAAGCGTCGTATTGGTGACGACAGCAGCACGGCAGTCAAGCGCAAATTCTGCTGCCCTACCGCCAAGCGAGGCGATCAAACCATTCTCGATTAGGATCGGGTATTGACCATCCGGGGAGTTTACATCGATGCGCGCCACAGCCGTATAACCTCCTGAGCTACCTGATCGGCAGTCCGATCCAGAACGCTCACATGCATGGGAATTGCCGCATATGCTGATTTTCTTGCTTCGTAGAGTTCGCGCCAGTTTGCGGCAA
>CALBRY010000310.1 GCA_937927665.1 uncultured Chloroflexota bacterium | reverse complement strand
TGACAGCACCGCTTTTCTCAAGTTACATTGGATTCGTCTCAAGTTAGCTGGACAATGAGTCGCCGTGCTTCTCGTAGGGTGGGCGAGTCTCGTCTCAAGTTACGTTGGAATTCTTAAGAGCGACATGGCGGAGCCGAGCCTCGAAATGGATGACACCCGCCTCGTCCTGCTGGATCGCGCTGAGAACGGCGACAAGGATCACAGTGGCGACGACGATGTCCCGTTTTGATAGAGGCGATCATAGGAGTTGGCACACATGTGCCGCTTCGTATTTCAACTCATCTCACAGGAACTCGTTGGCAGCAGAGCATCAACCGGCATCGAATCATCCGATTCCTAATGCCTTCATCGCTGCAGACAATGGATCGGAGTAAAAGATTGGGTCAACTTTTTCGAGTGTGTCCGGAGGTACTTCAAGAAACAGCCGTCGACTCGCCGTTGGGATCAGAACACGCCTCCCGCCATTATCCATAACCACTCTTAGAGGCTCAATCAAGCTTTGCAGTGGGAGAATATTGCCTTGAATCGTCATTTCGCCAATCACCGCAAGTCCGGGCAGGGCAGGTTTGCTGCGTAAGAGGGAGTACAGAGCAACAAATAAACCGACGCCTGCATCGGCACCATCTTTCGTATGTGACAAGTTCACGACTTGTACATGAAAATCGTTCGCGTCCAACTCTTGTTGAATACCGAGCATGCGGGCGTTTGCGCGTACATAGTCGAAAGCAGTCATAATACTTTGTCGGAGCTGCTTCGTTATCTCTCCACTAATCCGCAGTTTGCCATTGCCGCCGAACATGCTTACCTCAATGCGTCCGACGAACACGGTATTGTTGTCGGTCAGAGCAGCAATGTTTACGCTTCCAGGTGGCAGGGGATCTTGACCGATGAGATGCTGTCCCCCCTCTTCAGGAACACCGACAAAATGCTCAGTCATTGTTTCCGTATCAATATAAGAAAATGAGGTTTGGTAGTACTCAAATGACCCCATCTTTTTCAGTTGTTCTTTGACGCGACGGCGACCTTCGAGCGCCAACTCCAGATATTCCTGTAACTCTTGACGATCAAACTCACCTGAAGGATGCAGCAATTTCAGCAGACCCGACACCGTGCGGCGCACTGCTCTGGCATCACGCGTGTTGAGGTGACTTCCAAGACTGAAATGCTGATCAAGCAGCTGAGTGAAGCTCTGACGACGCAGCTCGCGCATGACTTCTGCGAGGTAATCTACGATGAACCCAAAATGCGTGGTGAAAAACTCATTGCGCATCTTCGGCATTTCCCAGCCGGGAAGATAGAAATGCAACCGGTCAATGAGCGCCATGTCCTGCATGTCTTCAGGGAGCGGCTGGAACAATGTGGAAGTTTTTAGAAGCAAATCTATGGGCTGATTGATATTGCCGTTGAAGACCATTGAAGCATCGGCAACAAGTTCCTCTTTGCCTCGGCTGAAGCTACCGCTTTCCATGTAGTCCTTCATGATTTGGATCGCGGTCTTGTCAGAGAACTGGATACCTGCAACCTCGTCAAAGGCGACGACATCCCACAGTCCAACGAGTCCGACCTGACGCGAACTCATGTTGTAAAACAGGTTTGCGACGGTCGTTTTGCCACCAGAGATGAGGATTGCGTAGGGCGACAAGTCACGGAAGACGAATGACTTGCCCGTTCCCCGAGGACCGAGTTCGATCAGGTTGTAGTTGCGCTCGATCATTGGGACAAGACGCATCAACATCAGGAGCTTCACGCGATGTGTGAAGTGACTGGGTTCGAAGCCAATCGAGCGGATCAGCA
This sequence comes from uncultured Chloroflexota bacterium, assembly GCA_937927665.1. GTDB lineage: Bacteria > Chloroflexota > Anaerolineae > Aggregatilineales > Phototrophicaceae > Flexifilum. The sequence goes on along the minus strand of CALBRY010000310.1, from coordinate 3,682 downwards.
GGTCGATCCATTCCTCAGTAGCGAAATCATCACGGGCAGCCGTATATTCCGCGAGGTCAAGCGTGGAGACCTGAATCGGACGCAGATCGGTGATGAAGAAAGGGCGGGCTTTGTTTCCTTCGGTATCCTGATCCGCCATAAACTCCAAATCGACTTGGCACCATACACCTCCCTGCAAGAGGCGTTCATAACGACGGACGAAGTGATCGGGAATATGTACGAATCGATGCCCGAAGTTCACGAGTTCTGCCCAATACTTCGAGCCATCCAGCCGAACCAGCACCTTGTCGATGTAGCGCTGCTGCCCGTGTTCCTTGACGCGCGACTGCGCTTTCATTGCCTCATCTGGACGGATAATGCTTTCAGCTAGTGTCGTATGGACCATCCTCAGACCGGCTTGAATGGCATTTTCGTCGTTGGTCGCACAGTAGCGACCAAGAAGGTACTCAAGCACGTAAGTAGGCACATTGACGCCGACCTTCACCTGCTGAACAAGGTCTTTTCTAACGACTTTTCCGGCAAAGAGGCGTGTTGCCTTTTCGTCTAGGCTATCGAGTTCAACCACTGTCAGACCTCACTCAAACAGGTTTAAGCTAACCGGAATGTTCGGTATGTTCGCCAGCACTGCGCCCGTCACTGCATTCAGCAGACAGACATCGGTTGCTGCGATAGATTTTTCTGTCAATTGTACTGTCACCGTGTTTGTCTCAATGCTGCGTGTCACCGCATCACTAATTCTCAGTCTAACATCCTTCGTTGCATCATCGAAACCGTATGTTGCTGAGACGGGAACGGATACGGCCTGACCTCCGCTGCGCAGCTCGATGCGCACGAGCGGCGGTTCGAACGACCACAGTTCGCTGGCGACGGCATCAATAGCGACCGAGACAAACGGTGAAGTGATCTTGGCGCTTCCGAGGGTGAGGTTCCACTTCAGAGCGGGCGGTGCTTCTGCTACAGCACCAACGGGTGACACAACCAGCACCGGAATAACCACTTCCTGCAATGCAAGCCCACCGTGGAAGTACTCCGCGTTGCCGCCTTGCACTTTGAAAGCCGCCAGACCGACCGGAGTAACCAATTCAAGCTTGCCGCCGATCCCAAACGCCGACAGGGGAGTCCGCATGGTTGATGGGTGACTGTCTCCGCCCACTCCAACCCACACACGCCGCTTGAGCAGCGACGCTTGATCGCCGCCCGGCGCATCGATCTTCTGACCATCATCCAGACGATCCGCAAGGATGAAACCGTGATCGGCAGTCACGACGATTTCTGGGATTCCAGCCGCCGCCAAGGCTGACAGCCCACGCCTGAGCAGGCTCAAGACATCATCAAGCGAACGACGCGCTTTCTGCGGCATGTTTTCACCGAGACCGTCGATATCATCGGAAGCGGTCACGACGACGACCTGAGCCTCCGCCAGCTTACGACTGAGTGCCGGTTTTCGCAGCGGGGCGATCTCATCTAGGGTTGTCTCGACGATCTCAGCACCGACCGCCGTTTTGATGCGTTCCATTCGTGCCTTTGCCGTGCGCACCGCTTTTCCGCCAATCTGCGGGACAAGCGCGCCTTTCTCAAATGTCAGCGTGATCCCATCTTCCGCGCCGGGCATCAGTGCCGCCATACCCACGTCGGTGATGGTGGGCGGCGTTGCCAGAGCAGGCGTAATCTGAACGCCCCAGCCCGGTTCTGCTGAAGTGAGCAGGGTTACAAACTCGCGCGCCATCTCAAAGCGAAACGCATCGACCAGAATGTAGGCGACCCGCCCCTTGCGGACGCGCTCGGCAACGAAGCTGCGATAGATGTCAGCCTGTAACTGCACATCGGCGAGTGTGAAATCCTCATCTTTGTAGGCTGGCACGAACAGTTCAGCCAGGCGGTTGATCATGGCGGCATATTGCGCGGATGCCTGCGCGATGAGCCGCTGCAGTGACGCATGTTGTTCAGGATTCAGATCATAGCGGTGGACATCGCGTTCGAGATGGCGATGAGCCGTATCCAGACCGCACCAAGCATTATCCCCGTAGACGTACTCGGCAAACAGTTTGCTCGCCGTCCACTGCTTACCCTTTAGCGCAGTTTCAATGCGCCCGGCTTCCTGAAGCACCCGCCCGGCATTCAGGATGACCTCCCAGCGCGTCTTGATCTCTGGCTTCTGCATTGACCAGAACCCGCCGATGCGCGTGCGTACCAGGTCGAGGAACGGCGTCGATACCCGCTTGAGCAGCGCCTCTTCGATCAGAACTTGCAGGCGAGTCTCGGCAGCCGGGAAGGTTTCAGAGCGCGCAAGGGCATCCACCCCAATTTCGATAGCACTCAGGCTGAGTTCCGTCTGAATTTGCCCCGCCCACTTGATGTATGCGGGTGCGCTGTCGCGGCGATTGCGCCATTGACGGGCGAGTTCGACTGCCGCAGCACGGGCGACTGGCTGCTTGGCAAGCGGGATCGGAGAGGTCAGTCCTTCAGCGGCTGCCTCGAAAAAGTCGGTCGCAAGCACCTGGCGCGCAGCCCGTGCGCGCAATCCTTTCGGGTCCGGGACACCGTTGAAGTCGATCCCCAACGCATCGGTGAAAACTTTCGCCACGTCATGCAGCGCCCCACGCTCGGTGATTTTTACATCAAGCGCTTCATCGCTGAGGAAACGCAGCATGACCTCGGCTGCATTTCCCGTGCCAAAGACGACTGCCAGCGTTCCCGTCTGGGCATCCGCGCCGCGTTCAGCAATTTGATCCAATTCTGCCAGCGACAGCTTCCCGGCGGCGGTTTCGTCCACGATTTGCGCCAGACGCGCATCCGGGAAAATGGGTTCCAGTGCAGCGCGCGCAAGGGCGGGCAAAGCGCTGTTGCATTCTGGTGGGGACTGATCGGGCTGCATGACCACGCCGCCCACTTCATATTCGATCAGCGCGTGGAAAGCCTTCGACTGCGCCAGCGGGACATAGATGAGCAGGCGCGGCGCAGCATTCAGATCGAGGCGTCCCCAGTGTTGTTCGATTTCGTGGCGCAGCGCAAAAAAGCCTTCGCGCGGCGTGTGGCGAAACATATGCGCTGCCCCCACCTGATCGGGCATGAGGGCCGCTGCTACGTCGGCATAAGCGCCGTCCGGGTCATACCAAACGACGGTTCCATGTTTGGCGACCTGCGCCCGAACCAGCGCGATCAGTTTATCGGTGACAATCCCCATCGTGTTTTCAACCCTTGCCCGTGATCAAGCCGCGCGCGTTCATGCGCTGCGACATCGTACTCCACGTATATTCGCCGCGTGTGAGCTTCGTCCACATCGCAGCAGCTTCTTTCCACGGTACGAGTTCATGCAGCGGTGCGATGCTGATCAGCCCGCCATCATTATGATCAGGTGGAAGCCCTAAATTCGCCAACTGACGTACTTTGCTGTGAAAGCCCGTCACTTCATCGACCAGCCGCGTTTGCGCGGTGATTTCGGCATCGCGCTCTTTACGCTGCTTCCGATCCAGCGCCTCAAGCCCGTGCTTGAGATCATTCAGGCGGTCAGTCTCGCGCAAAATCTTCTTGTAGGCGATGTCTTCAGCGATGAACAACGTTTTGTTGTCGATGCGCGGGTAGTACAGCCACATGCCATAGTTGGGGCTGCGCGCGCCGGTTTGCAGAAGCCAGTAGATCGGCGCTTTGCGACGGCTCTTCGAGTACATCTTGATGTGGAAGG
>CALBRY010000309.1 GCA_937927665.1 uncultured Chloroflexota bacterium | reverse complement strand
ATCCGGGCGTTTTTTGAACTCATCTTTGAGGCATACGACGCCATAAAGCGCATCAACACGTTTTTTTCTGGCACAACCATCACAACCAGACCGTGAAGCTGCTTGAATATATCCATCATCGCGCCAAGCTGAGCCAAATTTGAGGGAATGGATTTTATTTTGCTCAAATCGGCAATCGTATGAATTGGCGTGTCCTTCTCGTTGGAAATTAACACCTCGGCGGCTTGAGCCATCATTTCCCTGAGTTCGTCCATCGTCACATGATCAGCAAACCTAATGAGCAAAACGTGTGATGGATGAACCCATGAAAGTTCGACAGCCATGTCATCATTCCTTTGCATAAGGCAGATTACTCCCTCAAGTATATGCTGCCGCACGCATCATTCTTATAAAATTGGGAAATTTTTCACACTCAAGAATTCTTTGACGAATCCTCTCTGGGGCGGCGCTTTTGCAGCAGTTTACCTGCCAGATTTTCCCCTTGTGTCTCCGGTGGTTGTGGCGCGGTAATCTTCTCGCGCGGGGGCGGTGTGAATGTCACAGGCGGCGCTGTCGGAAGCGGCGGCAGTTGTTGATCAGCGTCCGACGCATCCTGAGCGCGTTCTTGAGCGCGGCGTTTCGCCATCTGCAAAGACGACACGGTATCACTTGCCTCGATAACATCTCGCCGCGTGAGCCATGCGCGCAGTCGTGCCAAATCGCTCCGCGTGATCACGAGCCGCCGCACGCCAATATCAACCGGAAGCAGCAGCAACGCGATCAACAGCAGAATCGGCGCTAACGGCGTTCTCGATGCACCTGCTTCGAGTGTATGTTCAAAGACTGCCGCCGCGTTATCAGCCAGCGATCGACCGCCTGTGATTTCCTCAAACAGCGGCAGGACATTTGTGCCGCCGCCGATCGCGTATTCCGGTGAATAACTCATCACCCAACCGGATGTCTCGGTGAGCGCCAGCGGTTCGCCCGCCGCATCCGGCATGGTGCCGTTCACCGCGACAAAGTAAGCACCTTCCGCTTGTGGTGTAAATTCCGCCTCGTAGCGCCCCGGTGCGACCTGCTCCAAAACCACCTCTTGAGCGCCAAGCGCCGGATCGACCAGCGAGGCTTGCAGCGCCAAGCCGTTGAGGAATCCGCCATCTTCTCCGCGTGCATCAACCGTGATTCGCGCCGTCTCCCCTTCCATCGTCACCCGCGTTTCAAGATTGGCGTTGACGCCTTCGATAATCGTCCAGCGCACCGCCTGACTCCAGAAGCGGGCGAAGCTCTCCCAGTTGACCCAATCCTGCCCCCAGCGCGCGGTGGCATCGCTCGTGAACGCGACCGAACGCCCCAACCCATACTGCCACGCGGCAAGGATCGGATCGGTATTTTCATCGGGCGTGACGAGGATCACCTGAGCGGTTTGTTTGGGCGATGTCGCAACATAGCCATACAGCGGCGGTGCGGCGTCGATTCCGTCCAGAATCGGACTCAAGCCCGCCAGCGCCGGAGTAAATGTTTCTTCGATCAAATAACTGCGTGTTGCCAGCACCGTTTCAAGGCTAAAAATCGTCGGAATCGAGGCGATGCTCGACGCGACGTGATAATTCCCGCCGCCTTCAATCGCCATCTCCTCAAGAAAACCGGGGCTTTCAGCGCCGATAGCGATCACCGAGGTGGTCACATCGTAGGTTTCCCGAAGATCACGGGTCAATGTGACTAATCCGCGATCATTCGCGCCGCCGTCCGTGAGCAGGATGATATGCCTCCGCTCCGTCGTTTCGGTCTGCATCGCTTCGGCGGCGATTCGCATCCCCGCCATGATGTCCGTGCCGCCGCCCGGTTGGAGCGTACCGATCAACATTTGCAGCATATCGCGGTTGAGTACAGGTTGAATATCCGCAACCCAGTAACTCCGCGAGTCAAAGCCCACCACGCCCACACGATCCGTCGGTTGCAAGAAATCCACCGAGCGGATCACGGCTTCTTTCGCCAATTCGATATTTTCGACGCCGCTTGATCCCATCATCGCCATGCTGCCGCTGCGGTCGATCACATAGACCATCGTCAACTGCGGCACACGCTGCTGATCTTCAAGCTGCATCATCAGCGGAAGCGTTTCTTCTAGGGGAGTCTGGAAATAGCCGCCGGGTGCATAACTTTCCGGTCCGCCGATCACGACCAATCCGCCGCCGAGATCGCGCACATAAACCTGAAGTGCTTCCATGCGCGCCGTTGGCAGATCACTCGCCGGAACATTCATCAAAACAACAGCGTTATATGCCTGAAGCGGCGCAACCCCGATCGCCAGATCGGCAGGCGCAGAGAGATCCACCCCTAAGCCGAGTTCCGTCAGCGCTTCGACCAGATAACGCGCTTCTTCAGCCTCGCGGGCAATCACCAGCACACGCGGCTCGCCTGTGATCCGGCTGAATGCGGCAAGCTGATTATTCTGATAAAACTCATCTTCCGTGAGCGGAATCACACTCACGCGAAAATCGCGGAATCCGGTTTCTTCCGCTGTGATCGTCAGCGCGTATTGATTCACACCGACCGTAAGCTGCACATCCTGTCGGCTGATCGTCGTACCACCCGCCTCGACAATCAGCGCCGCCGAAGTGGCGATCTCGCTCTCGACGGTGATATTCAGGTCAAACTGTGTCCCTGCCCCCACGCTCGACGGCACATCGACGCTGGTAACGGCGATCTCCGGTGCGGCGTCACGGGTGAGCGGCACATAGCTAATTTCAACGCCGATCGCCTCAGCGCGGCGCGCGGCGCGTTCCGCATCCCCCAGCGTTGCCTGTCCATCGCTCAAGATCACCATGCGCCGCGCCGCATCCGTCGGGAAGAGCGCCAGCGCCAGATTAATCGCCTCTTCCAGATCGGTGTTCCCCGTATTCGGTGTCGAGCGAAGCTGCGCGATTTCGCGGGTGCTGCTCATCGCCCGTTCGACGATCGCATCAGCGCCGAACACCACGATCGCCGCCTGATCTTCCGGTCGCATGGTACTGAGCGCTTCACGAATGTAGGCGATTTCCTCCGCCCGTACATCGCTCCCCATGCTGTCCGACACATCGATCACGAACACCACCGCCAGCCGATCAGCGGCGCGCACGGTTTGAACCCCCGCCAGCGACAAAATCAACAGCGTGAGGATAGCGACCCGCAGCGCAAGGCTGGTCAGATCACGCCCGCGCCGGTAATGCAGCCGGGGAAAGCCGATCACAATCGTGAGCGGGATCAACAGGAGGAGCAGAAGCGCCAGCGGCGCAGTAAAGGTCATGAGCCTATTCGCATTTCCTCAGCATTACGGAACGATTCAATGAAATTTCGCTCGTCATACGCGCCGCCTGACGAGTGGCTTAAACAGTGTCGGCGCGTTCATGCGCTGATGATAGGCATACCATTCGATCATCAGCACGATCAGCGCGGCGAGCGCCAACCATGACCAGAATTCCTGCTGCCCGATATCTTCTTCGACTTCGTTACCAATCTCCGTACCGCCGATCGTCAATGTCGGGCGCGGCGCGATTTGACTTTCGCTGCTGTCAAAACTATTGACGGCAAACGGCGCGCTGGCGATTAGTTCCCCGCCCGCGAACAACTCGACGGTATACACGCCGGGAATATCTGTTTCGGTGAAAAAGCGGGTCGATTCTTCGCCGCGAGGCGTGCGGGTCGAAGCATCCGGCAGAGTCACACGGGCGCTGTCAGCATCCCCGATCAGCCGCACATTGATCGGCGCGCCAACCCGCACCGCCGTTTGATTGACAATCGTATTCGCGGGCTGATACCAATCGAGCAGGGTAGACATCAGCGCGACAAACGGAATTTGCAGCGGTAAATCGCTGTCCGCGAGATTGAACGTCAAGATCGCAATCTGACGGTCGCCCGTTTCACCCGCCAGTAAAAGCGCGCCCCCATCCGCTGTGATCATCGGTGTCGCCCATGACGCGGTGATCCGGTTGAACGCACGCACATTCACGGTCGAAAAATCGATAAATGTCATCAGCGGATCATCACTGACGCGGATATTGCCCGTCTCGGTGGTTTCATCCCCCACCGTGAACAGCGATGTCGAGCTTGGCGGATCGATCAGCAGCAGATCGCCAGCGGGCAGCACGGGCGGCAGATAGCGATCAAAGATCGACACATCAAATTCCCCGCTCGGCATCCCCTGTTCGATCGTCCCGCGGAACGTCTGCACATCCGGCAGAATGCGTAACACCTGCTCAAGAAATAGATTGCCCTCGCTCATCAGCAGCACACGGCGCGCACCACTTGTGCCGCCGATCGTCCATGCTGTGTTATCCGACGCCAGATAATCGGTGTATGTCCCTTCGGCGGGGTAGGTGATTGCCGCCTCTAGCACGGTGTAATCTTGCAGCGGCGGAAAATCCGTAATGGCGAGTCGATTACCCGCCGGGATGGTATAGCGATCTGCCGAAAACAGTGTGCCATCGGTACGCAGCGAAAAGATGATCTCCGCGTCGTTCAGTCCAAAATTCGTGACCTGCGCGAACAACTGCGGCGGTTCACCGGGGAGCGCCCGCGTCGCCAGCGCGGTGATCGCCACATTTTCTCCGCTTGATCCAACCGGAATATATTCGATATCGCCGGGGATGGGCGGCAGATTCACCGCCTCGGTGATTCCGCCGTCGCTGATGATCACCGCCGCGTAATCCTCTGATCCCGCCGCGCCCGCCGCCGCAAGTGTGAGCGCCGCGTTCCAGTCTCCCGGCGCGTAGCTCGGCTGCGCGCTTTCGATTGCCGCCCGCAGTGCCACCCGATCCGTCGTATACGAGATCAAAATTTCCGGCGCACCCGCCACGCGGATCACGGTCATCGTGTCGCTGATGCTCATCGTATCAACAAGTTCGATTGCGCGCCGTTTCGCTTCGTCAAAGCGTGTGCCATCCGGCGAGTCGGTGCTGTTCATGCTCACCGATGCGTCGAGCAGCACGGCGATCTGCCCCGCGCTCACCGCCGGAACGATGATGAACGGTCGCGCCAGCGCCAATACAATCAAGAGCAAGATCAACAACTGAAGGATCAGCAGGAGATTACGGCGCAGTTTTTGCCACGGCGTATTCGCCTCGTTGTCTTGAAGCACCTGCTGCCATAAATACGTGCTGCTGATCACGACCTCGCGCCGCCGCAAGCGGAGCATATACATCAGCAGGATCGGGATCGACAGCGCTAAACCAATCAGCGCGAAGGGGGCTAAAAAAGCCATGACATCACCATCAACCGCCAAGACGAAAAACAAGAAAGGGCATTAACGCAAAGCCGCAAAGCCGCAAAGAAAAGCGACAGGATTCATAGGTTATTGACCACGCGATGAATGCCATCTTTGACGAGCTTCTCACCAAAATTGATCACAAATCCGAGTTTAAGCCCTGTGATCCGTAGATAAGTGAGCAGTTGTGCTTCAAAGATCGGATGGTAGTTCGCGGTCGCTTTGCATTCTACGATGATAAGCTTCTCAACCAATACATCGATAACCAGCGGATTCCCCAAAGTCATACCCTTGTAATGAATCGCAACCGATTTTTGACGCTCAACATCCAATTCTTTCTGCCGCAGTTCCCAAACAAGCGCTTCTTCATACACCGCTTCAAGCAGCCCCGGTCCCCCCAATGTTCGATGAGCTTCGATCGCCGCATTGATAACATACCGGCTCAAGAAATCTTCACGGCTGCTGACCGAATTCGACAAGAGACACCTTCTTTGCTTCGATGCTGCTTCAATGGTTCAAAACGCTCATCCGTCGGAGTCCTTTGCGCCTCTGCGTCTTAGCGCCTTTGCGTTAACGCTCTTCTCCTGCAATGGGCTATTTGACCAAGCCGAGCCGCCGCAGATCATACAGGATGACCTTTTCCCACGCATAATCTGTTGTCACCGCGATGTAATGCGCGCCGCGTTTGCTAATTTCGCGCCGAATCTCGTCGCGCCATGCCGCCACCCGGCGGATATATAAATCGCGCAGTCCCGCATCCATGCTGACTTCCTGCCCCGCGCCTGTTTCGCTGTCGATCAGCCGCAGATCGCCGACGATCGTTGGATCAACTTCTTCCGGCGCAAGAATATGGATCACCGCGACTTCATGCCCTTTGCCGAGCAGTGCATTGATCCCCTCAAGATAGCCGGAGGGCGAAAACATATCGGTCAAAATCAGGCACAAACCGGGCAGTTTGGTATGCGTCGCATAATCGCGCAGCGCCGCATTGAGATCAGTCGCTCCACGCGCCTTGAGTCCCGCCGCAAAACTGAGCAATCGCACACTGTAGGCGCGTCCGCGCGCCGGACCAAAGCGTTGTGTTTCCGCGCCAACGCTCGTGATAAACAGCCGATCATTCGTAGCAAGCGATGTATAGCCTAACCCCGCCATCAACCGCCGCGCATAATCGAATTTGTGCTGCTCGGGGATGCCGTCTTTCGGAAAATCCATGCTTGCGGACGTATCGACGATCACATGGACGGTCAAATCTTCTTCATCTTCGTACAGCTTGATCAGCGGACGATCCAGCCGCCCGTAAGCATTCCAATCGAGCCGCCGCAGATCATCACCGGGGGAATAATTCCGCGTATCCGCAAATTCGATACTCGTACCGCGCTTAATCGAGCGGCGCTCGCCCTTAATCGCCCCCGCGCGGATTCGGGATGCCTGTAAAGTTAACTGCTCCAGCTTGCGGCGAGTCTTTTCGTCAAACAGCGGCTGTTCGGTCATCTCGTTCTATTCTCAGTGTCCATGTGACACAAGTTATACATCGTGGATAGGTGCTTTCCCTCGCTGCGACAAATCTCACAGGGAAATTCGTGAAGAATATCACTATTTCACATTCTCCTTACGAGGTTTAATTACAGGAAAGGGCAGCAGAACGCAGTCGTGGGACTCCTGACACTACAACGGCGATTGTAAGCCCACCAGCCAACGGCTGGCAGCAGTAGGCGCTCGGTGTGAGACTGTCTACAGCACCCAACAGCTCACATCACGTACCCCTTAACAGAACTCCGCCCACTCCCCCCGGGCGGAGTTCTGTTTTATATCACCGGGGTAGGAACCAGCGGCAGCGCGAAAACAAACATGCTTCCCTGTCCTTCCGGGTTCGCATCCGCCCACAGCCGCCCGCCGTGAATTTCGACCAACTGCCGCGCAATCGCCAACCCTAACCCTGTACCGCCAAACTGACGAACCGACGATCCATCAACCTGACGGAAACTCTCGAAGATCACCTCATAATCTTCGCGGGGAACACCAATTCCGCTGTCCACCACTGCCACCATGAGCCATTCCCCGTCCGGGAGATTGGCGCGGCGCGGCGGCTGAATGCCCTCGCTTGCTTGTCCGTTGAACACTGCCTGTTTATACAGATGTATCGCGATTCCGCCTTCGTGTGTGAATTTGATCGCGTTATCAAGCACCTGTGTGAACGCCTGTCCAAACAGGGTGGGATCGATCGCCACATACGGTTCTTGCCAGCGGTTCGGCATATGAACGGTAACTGCCAGCTTCTTTTCTACCCATTTGGGTTTCGATTCGTTCAGAATTGGGGGCAAGAATCCTGATGGGCGCATGGGCACCGTGATCACCTGCACCTGACCCGATTCGATCTGCGAGAGATGCAGCACATCTTCGATCAACGTCAGCAGATGTGTACCGCTTTCGTGAACGCGCCGCACGCGATCGCGCTGTTGTTCGTTCAAATCGCCGTAGAACTTACCGAGCAGCATATCGCTGTACCCGATGATCGCATTGAGCGGCGTCCGCAGTTCATGACTCACGTTTGCCAAAAATTCGCTCTTGAGACGGTTCGCCGTGACCGCCTGCTGATACAACCGCGCATTCGTCAGCGCGATCGTCAGTTGTCCGGCGATCGTCATCAGGGTTTCGCGTTCACTTTCGCTGAACTCGCGCGGCTCGCCCCGTACATCTAAGCCGATGCTGCCGATCACCCGATCGCCTGACGTAAGCGGCGCAAGCAGCGCCGAGCGCGCACCCACACGGGCAAATGATCGCTGTGCGATCTCGTCAATCTCGTCTGCCATCGTGTCATAAATGGCAACAGCCGTGCTGTAGGGGAACATCTGCCGCACCCGTTCACTGCCGCCGTATCCCCACCGCAGCCCGAATAATCCGGTATCCGGGTATTCAGCGACGAGCATCGCATCTTGCGCTTCGTCATCGATCAGCAGAATCCCGCAGTGATCGACCTCGAATAGATCGGTCATGATCTGAGCGCTCACGCGGAGAATCTCATCCTGATTTAGCGACGAATTGATCACACCGATAATCCGGTCAATCGTTGCCAAACGGCGGGCACGTTCTTCACTCGCCTGTAAGCTCTGGCGCAGTCGTCCTTCAAGCCGCACATTTTCAATCGCAATCGCCGCCTGCCGCGCCAATGAGAACACAATCGACGCATCCTCATCGGTATAGGCGTCCGATGTAAAGCTCCCCAGCGCGATCACACCGACCGCGATATCGTTCAAGACCATCGGCGCGATCAGCATCCCGCGAATAGATTGGTGACGCGGATAATGGGTGTAAGCATCCCAACCGGGGATTTCGTTCGCATCCGAGACGATCAACGGCGCGCCGCTGATGAATGCCTGCACAAACGGCGTGGACTCGGCGAACTGAATATCAATGCGCTCGGTTTGCAGGTCTTGATCGCGTGATCCATACAAAGTCATCGAAACCGCGCCGGATGTTCCCCCCGCGCCTATCGGCAGCAGAATCGCGGCGGTGTCATAGGCGAGCACCGTTTGAATCTGCTCAAGGATCAGATCGAGCGCGTCTTCAAATTTAGTCGTCGTGCCAACGATATAACTCAGGTTGATCAACGCTCCGGCGACAAGCCGCCGCTCACGTTCGTTCCCCGCCAACTTCATATTATTCAAGCTGAGGGCAAGCTGCGCCGCCAGCGTCATCAACAACGCCAGATCGTTATCATCAAAATCGGCGGGGTCATCGGTTGAAACCCCCACCACGCCGATAACCTCGCGCATCCGTCCGCGCATCGGCACGCCCATCCACGAAACCGCATGGCTGCCCGGTTCGGTAGGACTCAATTGAATGCCCATCGCGGCGCATCGATCAAGCTGGTTCGGTAAATCCTCAAAATAGAGCGGGATGCCATGCTGAATAACCGCCTGAGCCAACCCTGTCACGGGTTGAGGATCATATAAAGCGGGGATGGTATCTTCAAAAACAACAGGATATTCAAGGCGGCGGCGAATCGGATCATGCATGGCGATAAAAAATGACGCGCCGCTGAACAGCGCGTTCAGCCGATCGCCAAGTTCCCCCCAATTCATATCATAGCCACCACTAAAGCTGAGCAGTTCGGCTACATCTTGTAGGGCAGCAAACGCATCATGGAATCGCATGGCACACTCTTTGCCAGTTGCGCAACTTCTGCGCGCATTCTCCGTATAGAGAGTAGTAAATCACAAAGTTGCATGACTTGCATCGAGTCATGAAGGAGAATTCACTATCATGAGCGAACGCAGTAACCAAATCTTCGGCGGTGTCTTCCTTATGGGGCTGGCGCTTCTGTTCATCATTCCTAATTTCTGGTGGCCCGGCATCATGTTCGTGATCGGCGCTGCGATTCTTGCGCGTACCTACTCGGAAGGCAAGGATTGGCGGCATCCCGATGCGCGCGGCGGCTTGGTCGTGATCGCCATCGGCTTGATCTTCGGGCTTGACCTGTTCTCGTTCCTGACCGGCAGCCTTGTACCCGTCATCCTCATTCTGATCGGCGCGTATCTCCTGTTCGGTGATCGTCTCGGATTGCGCGGCGTTTTCGGCAATGACGACGAAAAACCGAAGGTGTAGTGTGCCGCGTCAAGCGGTCGTAGGCAAATCGTAAGCGCGGAGGAGGGCATTATTCGCCTGCTCCGCGCTTTTTTATTCCGCGTTCCTCCCCGAAGCCTCACGCGGTTGTGGTAACATGAACGCGTCTTCTTTCGAGCTGAGGGTTTGACCCGTGACTTACCGACAATTTCTCATGCGTGCGATCGTGATCGCCAGCATGATTCTCCTAACGGGCTGCGAGGCGGTGGGGACATTCACCGGAGAAAGTGGCGCGCCGCAAATTCTAGCGGTCGCCAGTCCTTCCGACGTAGTGAACAGTTTTTTTGAAGCATGGAACACCCGCAGCTATGACGCAATGTATGCGCTCATCAGCACCCGCAGTCAAGCGCTGACAACCCTCCCCGTATTCCGCACACTCTACGAAGCAACCGACGAGACGATCCGCCATGCAGGGGTTACGGCGGTCATTCGGGAGGTTCGCGAACAGGGAAACAGCGCAATCACAACTTTAGATGTCACGCTGACTTCTGGTTTGTTTGGCGAAATCCCGGATACCGATCGCTCGATGCGCCTTGTGCGCGATGCGAACGGTGAATGGCGCATCGCGTGGACACAGTTGGACATCTTCGACGGCTACGCCCCCGGTTCACGCCTAGAAGTCGTCTCCACCCGTGATCCGCGCGGCAGCATTTTCGATCGAGATGGGCAATTTCTGGTCGAACAAGGCGGCACAGTCGTCGAACTCTACATCACGCAAGATTTGATGCCTGATTATGACGCGTGCCTCAACCTGTTATCCACGCTGACCCTACGCGAACGCGAAGACGTTGTCGCCATTGTCTCGGCTTACAATACCGATACCACGATCAGCATCGGCGACATCGATCAAGAAACTTATGACATCAATGCACAGGCGCTCGGTGATGCCTGCGGCTTGACCATTGGCACACGCGAAACACGCCGCTACGCAGGTCACGGTATGGCGGCGCATGTGATCGGCTACATCGGGCAAATTCCGGCAGAACAAGCTGAGGCATATCTCAATCGCGGCTACAACGCCGGCGATCTCGTCGGGATCAGCGGGGTCGAAAGCGCTTACGAAGCAGAACTCGCGGGCAGCGCCGAACGCCGCCTGCGTATCATCGAACCGGGCGGCTTAATCGTGCGTGAACTCGGCGGCGCGTCGGGTGAAACACCGCAAGACGTCACACTCACGCTTGATGCAGAACTTCAACGCACAGCGATGCAGGCGATCACCGATGCCTATAACACCTCGTGCGGCTTCAACGAAAACGAAGGTGGTAATTGGGGCTGTCGTTCCCCCGGCGGCGCGGCAGTCGCAATCGACGTGAACACCGGGCAAATTCTGGCGATGGTCAGCTTCCCCACGTTTGATCCGTCCGCGTTCGCGCCGGATACGTCGATCTGGCAGGAGCAGTATATCAACTTGATCGGCGCGGATAGTCAAACACCGCTGCGAAACCGCGCCACACAAGATCAATATTCGCCCGGTTCGGTGTTCAAGATCATCACAA
>CALBRY010000308.1 GCA_937927665.1 uncultured Chloroflexota bacterium | reverse complement strand
CGGACGGTGGAGCGGTCTTGCAAAGACCGAATGCGGAATCCACCGGAACGGTTAAAAACCTCTCCCCCACCCCCTTTCCATCACAAGCGATAGAAAGGGGATGGTTTTTCCTCTACTGCTTAAAACTCTCCAGCAGTTCGAGTGTCGTTCCCAACACCGGAGCGCTGTCGACATACGAATAAATCCCGCTGCGATCACTGTATAAGCCCTGCTGCTCCAGCGGAATCCCAAACTTCGCCAGATGATCAAGGGCGCGCTGCGTATTTTCGACCACAAAGGCGATATGATGTGCGCCTTCGCCGTTTTGATCGAGAAATTTGCGCCATGTACTCGGCTTCTCGTCCGGCTCGATCAATTCGATCGTCACCTGTCCACAGTTGAAAAATGCCAGTTTCGCCGTCGCTTCACTTGGCGCACCGTGATAGGTGGTTTCGACCTGCTCATACCCCGGCGTGACGATGATTCCCGGCTGCGGCAGTCCCAACACCTCGACAAAACGCTTGGCGGTCGCATCGATGTCGCGCACGATCAAGCCCACCTGCACCACCCGATCTGTCCCTAATCCGAGCGTGGAATCAAACGGCGGCGCGTTGAATGTCGGGTTGCCTTTGAAGTTCTCCAACAATTCGAGCGTGATCCCCATATCGCGGTCGGTGTTCAGGTAGGTGTACATCCCGCCTTGTCCGGTATACAACCCCTGCTGCGTGACCGTGTACCCGTGCGCCGCGAATGCGTCAACGCTGGCGCGTGTATTCACGCTGTGAAACGCGATGTGATGAATACTCTCACCATGCTGATCAAGCTGATCTTTCCACACGCTCGGCGCATCGAGCGGCTGGATCATCTCGAATTGAATTTGACCGATGTTGAAGAAGGCGATTGACGCGCGGGCATCGGTCGGCTGACCGTGATAGGTCGCCTGTGTGTGATCATGCGTGAGCGTGGTTTGAAAATCGGACTGGGTGAAGCCGAACACTTCGGCATAGCGGCGCGCCATCGCTTCGGCATCACGCACGATTAAAGCGACTTGCATAATTATGGTTTGATCAATTCCGGCAATGCTCATCATTCAGGTTCTTTCTCAGGAGAAATAGCGCGAAGCGGCGTTGGGAGTCCATCAATACTGGTGACGTTGTTCTCACACTGATATACGGATGCCCGTGCATCACCTTTCACCTGCCAGTACTTGATCAGCGTTTCGCGTTCCCCTTGATAATCAAAAAATGGCACGGCAAAGCCGCATGAGGTCGAAACGCGGTCAATTTCGGCGGTGATGATCTGGCGCGTGCCCGTATAGGTCGGAAAACTGCCGATCAATGCGTCCCACTCTGCCGAACCGGGAAGAATCGTCTTGCCTGTTCCATACAGCCGGACGATATTCGGTTCGCCTTTGAAGGCGCAAAACATGAACGTGATTCGCCCGTTTTCGGCAATATGCGCCGATGTTTCGTTGCCGCTCCCGGTCATGTCGAGATATGCCACGCGGTTGGGCGAAAGGACGCGGAAACAGTCCATCCCCTTGGGCGATACGTTAACATGCCCTTCGGCGGTCAGCGGCGCGGTTGCGACAAAAAAGACATGCTGTTCGTGGATAAACGTCCGGACTTCATCCGATATTTGTGGGTAAACTTTAGCCATCTTCGCTCATCCCATCGATTGGCGATGTGTTCATTCTAGCACGGGGATAGAGTCCATTCAGCGAGGGGTATATGAAACTGAACCAGAAAATCGCGCTTGTGACAGGCGGCAGCAGCGGAATCGGCAGAGCAGCGGCGATCGCGTTTGCGGCAGAAGGGGCGCTGGTGATGATCACAGCGCGGCGGGCGGACAAAGCCGCCGAAACGGTCGAGATCATCCGCGCGGCGGGCGGCGATGCCGCGTTGACCGTGTGCGATGTGCGCCAGCGTGACCAGTGTGATCGCGCTGTCGCGGAAACGATCGCGCACTTCGGGCGGATCGATATTCTGTTCAACAACGCGGGGATCGTTCCACTCGGCACAGTGATCGAAACAACCGATGAAGTGTGGCTCGATGTGTTTGCGACCAATGTACACGGTACGTTTTATATGGCGCGGGCGGCGCTCCCCCACATGATCGCACAAGGCGGCGGCGTAATCCTCAACAATGCGTCAGATTGGGGCGTTGTCGGGGGTCATGGTGCGGCGGCGTACAGCACGACAAAAGGCGCGGTCGCGCTGCTGACAAAAAGTATGGCGCTCGATCACGCCCGTCAGGGGATTCGTGTAAACGCGATCTGCCCCGGTGATACCGTTGTCGATCGCTGGCGCGAGACATGGAAACTGCCGGAAGATGTCAGTTTTGATCAACGGCTGCAAACCCTCGGCGCGTCGTTTCCGATGGGGCGCGTCGGCACAGTCGAAGAAATTGCGCGGGCGTGTGTATTCCTCGTCTCGGAGGATTCCAGCTATATGACGGGTCAGCTTCTCGTCATAGATGGCGGCAATACAGCAGGGGGCGCGAGTACATCATACCCTTAGAACTTTTACAGGTTTTTACAACAATTACAAAGCGATTTACGATAGAATGCTGAGCATTGCCTATTACACATCACATTACATCGGGGAGTTTTGCGTTCATGCTTCGCGCACGTCTGTTCATGCTGCTTGCTTTGCTCATCACTGTCTCCGCTCTTGCACCCTCGCCCACTTTCGCTGCCACAGGTGGGATTATCAGCTTTGATCAAATCAACGGCTCACTCAATACCTGTGAGCTGACGCTGTATTCGTTCTACACCGCGTATGTTCCGAGCCATGATGACGGCGACGGCTACGATTACATCACGTACGCGATTTACGATGCTCACGGGAATCTGATCTTGCAATCGCCGCATCGTAAAGCGGTGAACAATGTACTTAGCTCCAATTTCATCAACTTGATGGGGAGCAGCCCGAACTATTTGATCACCACACTCAGCCGCCCGATCACGATCACGATGATCGATTTGCCGGTTGCGCTGACGAATGACCAGATGGGCGAAACCAACCGCGCAGACGTGATCGACCTGATGCACACACAGGGAACAGTGATCGCCAGCCTGACGTTTGATATTGCAACGGTGAATCCGGATTGCCTCAATTGGACTCTCTATGAAGTGCCCCTCACGGCGGCAAATTGCCCTGTGCTGCCATCCGGCTCAGTTGTGGGTTCGCTGCCGGGTGCAACCCGTGCCTATTACAGTCCCGGCAACCTGAGCACCGTCACGCTGAATGCGGGGACATACTGGGTGATTGGCATGGACGAGAGCGGCGCGTATTACCGGATCATGCTGGCGTGCCAATTCCTGTGGGTTCCGGTTGAAAGTATGCAGCCGAATTGGGAAGCGCCTTGGAACGGTCAGCCGCTGCCCACCCGCGTCGTCGGCTAAACGAACACAAACCCCGAAGAACGCTGAGAGTGGATTTGCGCTGCGCTCTCAGCGTTCTTCGCTTATCCCTACCCGTCGGGGGTGGCTTCGGCGGTGGGTTCTGGTGTCGCATCCGGCGAATACACCGGGATCGACTCCAAATCAGGCGGAGTGCTGAACAAATCCGCCGCGCCCCATCCGATCACACCATCAAAATCGACATACAGCCATTCACCGTCAGCGGTGCGCGCCAGTAAGGTCACACGGCTGTTGAACGGGATCACAATGATCGTCAGCGCATCAGCCGATGGCGCATCATGCAGCCGGACATTAAAGCGCGCCCTCAAAATCTGAGACGGCGAAACCAGTGCCTCGCCTGCGCTGTCCGGCACAAGCACCGGGAGCGTATTCGGATCGCCGTTGACCTGCACGGTAAAAAACGCGATCCACCCTTCAAGCGCATCCGTTTCGATGAACAGCCAATCATTGAGCGTATTGCTCCGCGCCGTCACCGTCACTTGATCGCCCACATCGAGTGTGCCAACGATCGTATACTGAATCGCGGGACCGGAGCGGACATTCACACGCCCATAAGCGGTCGCCGTCATGATGCCGTCTACGCCGGGGTTGGGAAATGCCGCCTCAAAGATCGGCAGTTCTTCGAGGGATCGTCCCTCCTCCAGCGCCACTGTGAATGCCGGAATCCATCCTGTCGCGCCTGTTTCGGTGATCACATGCAGCCAGCGGGCGGACTCGCTTTCACGTTCAAATACCTGAACCGTATCGTCCTGCGCCAGCCGCCCCAAAATCTCGTAACGGGTATCGGGACCTTCACGTAAGTTGGTGGTCTGGTACACAACGGCTGAGATCGTGATCATCTCCGGCGCGGCGGTCGGAGTCGATGTCTGCGCCCATGCCGCCGGAGCGATCACGAACGCGGTCATGCTGGTGAGAAGCAGTAGAATTCGTTTCATAAGACATATTATATCGAACAACGCCGCCAATTTTGAACATCCACACGACCTATCCGTATAGCATTACAGGCATAAGGGAGCAGGGTGTGTGATAGAGACAGAAGAACGTGCGCTGTTTTATCTGGCGCAAGCGGGGGATTATGACGCGTTCGAGGAACTACACCGGCGTTTAGAACCGCCGCTCGCACGCTTCGTCCGCCGTTTGATCGGGGACAGTTATGAGGCAGAGGATATCGTTCAGGACACCCTGATCGCGTTGTACACCCATCTGCCAAAACTTGACCCACCAGAAAAGCTTCGTCCGTTTCTCTTTCGGGTGGCGCGCAACCGCTGTTACGACATCCTGCGCCAACAGGGACGCTACGAGTCGGTTTCCATCGATACAGATGAAGATGATCCGGCAGGCGTTCGCATCGCGTTCGATATTGCTGCCGCCGTTGGAGAAACATCACCGGAGGATGCGACCTCGTGGCTGTTGATGCTGATGGAAGTCAAAGCCGCGATGGATCGACTTCCCGAACTTCAGCGGCAGGCGTTGATCCTCTACTGCGAAGAAGGCTTATCGTATAACGAAATCGCAGAGGTGATGGATACCAGCCTTGGCACGATCAAATCGCGCCTGTTTCATGCCAAAAAGGGTCTGCGCGGGCTTATCCCGCCGCGCACGATGACCGCAATTGAAGAAGCACTAGGATTGTATGCCGAAGAACCGGCAGAGAATTTAACGGGAGAAGGAACAGAAGATGAACAGCGAAACAGTCGGCAAACTGCGGGGCTACGTGAACGCACTGCGGGCGCTCGGCAGATCGGTTGAACGATCGCTGGCGCAGGGCATGATTGACGGCACGGGCGAATTGGCGATGCGTGGTTATTCGGGTCTGCATAAGAAAATCGCCGAACTGCTGCCTGACGATTATTATGTGACGGAGTCGCTCAAGCTGGAAGCGAAAGACGGCGACGACAAGCGACTGCTCGCTCAGGTGCAGATGGCATCTAGCCAGCTTGTGATCTATGTCGAAGGAATGCTGCGTGACTCCGAAGGCAGCGGTCGTCGCGGTCACGGTGGATGGGAACAGTTCGTCCCCGGTGCGCCTCCGCCGCCGCATGCACCCCCGCCGCCCAACCCGCCGAATCCCCCGGATTGGCGCGGACTTGGGCGTGAACTGCAAGAGCAGATCATGGGGTTAACGCGGAGTACCCTCCGCCGCGCCTTCGCCAACATTGATTGGGATGTGACGCCGATTCGCGGCGCGGATATGCAGGGCGAAGACCTGACCAGTCGTGATTTCCGTAATGGTCGCTTGGTCGGCGCAAACCTGACGGGCGTGAATGCTGCTGGCGTCAACTTTGAAGAAGCAGGGCTGGTCAATGTCAACTTGACCGATGCGGCGCTCAACGACGCGAACTTTGGGCGGGCGCGGTTGGAAAACACCAAGCTGGTGAACGCCAACCTTGAAGGCGCAAATCTCGAAGGTGCGGTGCTGGTCAATTGTGATTTCAGCAAGGCGAACCTCAAGGACGCTCAACTGGAGCGGGCGCGCTTTGTGAACCCGAATTTCACCGATGCGGTGATGCCGGATGGTTCCGCATTCAGCGGCGATCTGCGCGCTTTCGGCGGCGTGGTCGTGATCCGCAAATTCGAGACGGACGGCGAGCGCAAATTCAGAATCGAGATCGATCTAGGCGACGATGACGACGAAAAATCGAAGCCGGATGATCTGGTCTAAGGCAAAGCGATAAGCACGTCTACGCAGAGAACGCAGAGGAAAGTATTATTCACTCTGCGCTCTCTGCGGTTCAATGCTTTACGTCTGTTCTTTCCCCTCACGGCGATTGCCGCCGCGCTGAACTCTAAAATTTACCTCGCGCTTGAGTTCTTCCTTGATGTAGCGCTCAAGAGCAATACGAATAACGTCCGCCATCACGCGATTATCGCGCTCTGCAATTTCCGTTAGTGCTGCATGTGCTTCTGGCGTCATCACCATCTGAAATCTTGGATTTGTTCTCATCTTTTCGCTTTACATGTGATGGCACATGGCGTATATTGATGTTAGGTGTTTCATTGTACATGGTATGCCGCAGTAGGAGCATCGCGCAAGATGGACAAGGCAGAATACAACGCATACAAACGCAAAATGCGCGCCTTAACCCGGTGGGAGTATGAAGCGAATCCGACCTATTGTCTCAACTGCGGGAAAAAGATTGATTATGAGGAACGCGAAAAGCGGTTCTGCAATAGCTCATGTGCTACATCACACAATAATCGCGGCGTGCAGCGGAATGGTTTTCGCGGAATAAAACTTTGCCCATGCGGCAATCCGGTTTCAGCAAGGCAAAACAAATGGTGCGATGAATGTATTGAGAAGAAAGCTTATAACCAGAAAACGTTTGAGCAACTGAAAACAGATAAAGTTCGCCGAGAGTGGTTGCTTCGGGAACGCGGACACCGATGTGAAATGTGTGGGAATACCGAATGGTTGGGGTATCCCATCACGATTGAACTTGATCACATCGACGGAAATGCCGATAACAACGCCAAAGAGAATTTACGACTGTTGTGCCCAAACTGCCATTCGCTGACGCCGTTTTGGAAAGGGCGTGTAAAAGGCAAAGAGGGCGGACGTTATGAAAAGCGTCGCAAACGCTATGCCGATGGGGAAACATGGTAATTCCTTGCACAAGAGGATTGACAGCAGGACGGGAGTAACCCTAAAATGAGCCATGATGCCCCATAAGCATTGTGGTGATGCGAGGCTCTTGTAAAGCCTAGAGAACAGTTCGATTCTGTTATGGGGCTTGAACTCCCTAAAACGATCCGCTACAATGCGGAAACCTTACAAAGTGAACATGGGTCGATGTCCCGAGCGGCAAAGGGGGGAGACTGTAAATTTCCTGCGCGACGCGCTTCGCAGGTTCGAGTCCTGCTCGGCCCACTGTAAGACACCGTCCTAACGGTGAAAAGCTTGTGCCCTAATAGCTCATATGGTAGAGCGTACCCTTGGTAAGGGTAAGGTGGTCGGTTCAATCCCGACTTAGGGCTTACACAACTGTTAGTAGAGAGACTTGGCGACCCGTAAGGGTCGCTTGCATGAGAGGAAGTTAACGAGATGGCGAAAAAAGGCAACCGCGTTCTGGTCAAGATGCGTTCTACCGAAAGCGGTCACATGTACTACACCCAGAAGAACCGCCGCAACGATACGGCACGTTTGGAACTGAAGAAGTACGATCCGTTCGTGCGTAAGCATGTCGTTTACCGCGAAACTAAATAGGCGTCACCCTCTACGTTGACGAACGTTTCCCCATCCGCTAGAATGGGGGCATGATCCA